>NZ_JBSFVC010000016.1:0-249366 GCF_053592095.1 Streptomyces sp. NPDC002787
CGCCCGGTTACATTCCGAACCCGGAAGCTAAGCCTTACAGCGCCGATGGTACTGCAGGGGGGACCCTGTGGGAGAGTAGGACACCGCCGAACAATCTTTGAAGGACCCCTGGTCACCAGCGTTCAGCTGGGACTGGGGGTCCTTTTTTTGTTGTTTCGAGACAAGCACATCCCGGAGCGCGCCGGGTACCCGGCTGCGCGAGAATGACTTGCGGTACCGAAGACAGGAGTCACCATGTCCACCAACTCTCCCGACGATCGACCGGAGCGCGACCAGCGGCGACGGGACAGTGGTGACCGTGGCGGCTACCGCGGTGGACCGCGTCGGGACAACGACCGGCGCGACAGCGACCGCGGCGGACACGGCCGGCGTGACGACCGTCCTGCGTTCCGCCGCGACGACGACCGCCGCACCGACGACCGTCGAGGTGACGACCGCGGTTTCCGCCGCAACGATGACCGCGGTGGCTTCCGCCGTGACGACAGCCGTGGTGACCAGCGCGGTGGCGGCGGGTTCCGTGGCCGTGACGACCGGCGTGAGGGCGACCGTGGGCCTCGTCCCGCGTTCCGTCGTGACGACCGTCCCAGCGGACCGCGTCGTGACGACCGCGACCGCGGCTTCCGCCGGGACGCGGACCGGCCGGCCTTCCGGCGCGACGACCGACGCGACGAGCGTCGTGGCGACGACCGTGGCGGCTTCGCCCGTCGCGATGACCGTCCCGCGTTCCGCCGCGACGACCGTAGGGATGATCGCCGGGACGATCGTCGGGATGACCGGCGCGACAGCGGGGACCGTGGCGGGTTCCGCCGGGACGACCGTGACCGGGACCGCGATCGGGATCGTGACCGGGATCGTGACCGCGGCTTCCGGCGCGACGACCGTGGTGACCGTCGTGAGGGCGACCGCCCCCCGTTCCGTCGTGACGACGACCGCGGTGGCTTCCGCCGTGACGACAACCGTGGTGACCAGCGCGGTGGCGGCGGATTCCGTGGCCGTGACGATCGCGGCCGTGACGACCGACGCGATGACCGGCGCGGCGATGACCGAGGTGGGCGTCCGCAGTTCCGGCGTGACGAGCGCCGGGACGGGGACCGGCCGGCCTTCCGTCGCGACGACCGACGGGATGACCGTCGGGACGACCGTGGTGACCGTCGTGAGGGCGACCGCCCCTCGTTCCGTCGTGACGACGACCGCGGTGGCTTCCGCCGTGACGACACCCGTGGCGGTGAGCGTGGCGGTTTCCGCCGTGACGACAGCCGTGGCGGTGAGCGTGGCGGTTTCCGCCGTGACGACAGCCGTGGCGGTGAGCGCGGTGGGTTCCGCGGGCGCGACGATCGCGGCCGGGACGACCGTGGCCGTGGGCCCCGTCGTGATGACCGTGGCGGACGGCCCGGTGGGTTCCGTGGCCGGGACGACCGGCGGGGCGGCGACGACCGGCGCGGTGGTGGACGTTTCCGTGACGAGCGGGACCGTGACCGCGAGCCCATCAAGCGGCTGCCGATCCCGGAGGACGTCACCGGCGAGGAGATCGACAAGGACGTACGGCAGGAGCTGCAGAGCCTGCCCAAGACGCTCGCCGACGATGTCGCCAAGAACCTGGTGATGGTCGCCCGGCTCATCGACGAGGACCCCGAGGGCGCGTACGGCTACTCCCGGGTGGCGCTGCGGCTGGCGTCGCGTGTGGCGGCCGTGCGTGAGGCGGCCGGTTTCGCCGCGTACGCGAACCAGAAGTACAGCGAGGCGCTGGCGGAGTTCCGGGCGGCTCGGCGGATGACCGGCAGCGTGGACCTGTGGCCCGTGATGGCCGACTGCGAGCGTGGTCTCGGGCGGCCCGAGAAGGCGCTGGACATGGCCGGGGCGCCCGAGGTGCACAAGCTGGACAAGGCCGGTCAGGTCGAGATGCGGCTCGTGGCGGCCGGCGCGCGGCGTGACATGGACCAGCTCGACGCGGCCATCGTGACGCTGCAGAGCCCGGAGCTGGCCTCCAGCTCCGTACAGCCGTGGACCGCGCGCCTGCGGTACGCCTACGCCGACGCGCTGCTCGCGGCCGGGCGGGAGGGCGAGGCGCGGGAGTGGTTCGCCAAGGCCATCGAGGCCGACAAGGACGGCAGCACGGACGCGTCGGACCGGCTCGCGGAGATGGACGGTGTCGAGTTCGTCGACGCCCTCGTCGAGGATGCGGGCGAGGACGAGGGTGAGGACGGCAAGGACAGCGAAGTCGGCGTTGAGCATGACACCGACGGCGTGGAAGCCGAGGTCGTCGAGGTCGCTGAGAACGGCGAGGTCGCTGAGAACGGGGAGGTCGCTGAGAACGGCGAGGACGCCGAGGACGGCGACAAGGACTGACGTCCGGCAGTGTTGGTGAAGGGTGGGATCCCGACCCCGGGATCCCACCCTTTCGCGTTCCTCAGAGGTCCAGCGCGCGCAGTACCAGCCCCGACGCCGGCTTCGGGCCGAACGACGTCGACTTGCGGGGCATCGTGACGCCCTGGCGGGCGAGGTCGCGTACGACCTCCTCGCGGACGGGGTGCATGAGGACGGCCGTGCCGCCGTCGCGTCGGGCCTTCTCGACGGTGGCGGCCGTGTCGTGGATGTAGGCGACGTGCGCCGGAGAGTCCTCGGGGATGTGCCAGACGTGGTCGAGGAGGGTGGCGTGCAGGACCGTCGCGTCGAGGGTGCGCCAGGCGGCCGGGCGGTCGGCCGGGATCGTACGGGCGAGGAGGCCCGGGTCCGGGCGGTCGACGAGGTGGAACGAGTCGTCGCCCGCGAGGAGGAAGGCGTTGCCGGCGGCGGCCGCGTCCGCGAGGGTTTCCAGGGCCTCGGGGAGCGCGACGTCGAGACGGCGTACGCGGAAGAGGCCGTCCAGGGCGGTCAGTGCGGCGGGGAGCGGGAGTTGGTGGAGGAGGCGGTGGATCGCGCGGACGCGCAGGGGGTAGCGGGCGGTGTCCACCAGGAGGACCAGGCCGTAGTCCCAGGGGCTGGGGGAGGAGTGCTCCGCGCGTAGCCGGAGGTATGTCGCCCAGCGGTGGTGGCCGTCGGCTATCAGGGCCTGGTGGTGTGCGAGGTCCGACTGGATCTCGGCGAGGTCGGCGGGGGCGGTGACCGCCCACAGGCGGTGGCTGAAGCCGTCCTCCGTGGTCGTGGCGAGGAGCGGGGCGCGTTTCGTGGTGCGTTCGACCACGGCTGTCGCCCCGGCCGTGGCGCCGTTGCCCCGGTAGGTCAGGAGCAGGGGCTCCATGTTGGTGGAGGTGGCGCGCATCAGGGCCGCGCGGTCCGCGATGACGTGGGGGATGACGTCCTCGTGGGGGAGGACCACGCCGTCGGAGGGCTCCGAGAGGCGCAGGGCGCCGATGAGGCCGCGCTGCAGGATGGTGCCGTCCGCCTGCTCGTAGACGTAGAGGCCGGGCTCGGCGTCGGGGGCCAGGACGCCGTCGGCGAGCCAACGGCGCAGGGTGTCGGCTGCTTGTGCGTCGCGGGCGGCGGGCGTTCCGGCCTGGGGGAGTATCAGGCGGACGATGTTGTGGGGATCGGCGGATTCGAGGTGGAGCAGACCGTCCGGCCGGACGACCACGTCGTATGGCGGTGATGTCACGGCGGCCAGGCTGCCGACCCGGTCGGGGTCGTAGCGAAGGCCCCTGAACGGGGTCAGTTCGAGGCCGCTGCGCGCCGGGATCTCCTCCGCGGGACCTGCGTAGTTCATTGATGCATCGTATGGGTGTCAGTGCCGTGCGGGATGATCGGAGAAAGCGATCCGAACCGATTGTTGACCGACCGAGCGAGGAGCGGTGTACATATGAGCCAGGCAGTCAGGACACGGCCCGACGGCAGCGGGCAGGCCCTGAGCGAGGCGTACGACACGGCGCTGCTCGATCTGGACGGGGTGGTGTACGCGGGCGGCAGCGCGATCGCGTATGCCGTGGAGTCCCTGGGTACGGCGCGCGCGGGGGGTATGCGCCTGGCGTACGTCACGAACAACGCGCTGCGGACGCCCGACACGGTGGCCGCGCATCTCACGGACCTCGGGATACCGACCGAGGCCGGTGACGTCATCACCTCGGCGCAGGCCGTGGCCCGGCTGATCAGCGAGCGGATGCCCGCCGGTGCTCGGGTGCTGGTCATCGGCGGTGAGGGGCTGCGGGTGGCGCTGCGCGAGCGGGGGCTGGAGCCCGTCGAGTCGGCGGACGACGATCCGGTGGCGGTGGTGCAGGGGTATGGCGGTCCCGATCTGCCCTGGGGGCGGTTCGCGGAGGCCAGCTACGCCATCGCGCGTGGGGTGCCGTGGTTCGCGTCCAACACCGATCTGACGATTCCGAGCGCGCGCGGGATCGCGCCCGGTAACGGAGCGGCGGTGCAGGTCGTGCGGATCGCGACCGGGGCCGAACCGCAGGTGGCGGGCAAGCCGCTGCCGCCGATGCACCGGGAGACGATCCTGCGGACGGGTGCCGAGCGGCCATTGGTGGTCGGGGACCGGTTGGACACGGACATCGAGGGGGCGTTCAACGGCGAGGTCGACTCGCTGCTAGTGCTGACCGGCGTGACCGACGGCGCACAGCTGCTGGCCGCGCCGCCGCAGCACCGGCCGACGTATGTCGACGCCGATCTGCGGGGCATGCTCACCGGGCAGCCGGAGGTCGTCGCGGCGGGCGCGGGCTTCCGTTGCGGCGGCTGGACGGCGACCGCCGGCGGGGAGCGGCTGGAACTGGACGGCGACGGCGAGGCGCTGGACGGGCTGCGGGCGCTGTGCGCGGCGGCATGGACGGCGGCCGGGGAGGGTTCGTGCGACCTGGATGGGGGGAAGGCGCTGGCACGGCTGGGGTTGTGACTCCCCGGGGCTGGTGAGCTGTCGGGGCGGTGTGGTGCCAGTGGCCTGGATGAGCGGGCTTTTCTACCGCACGTCCCGTACGCCTGGTGGTGTGGGTGGACGGGTTCGAGCCAAAAGGAGAGGATAGGCTAACCTAACCGGGTGTTGGTCGACAGTCCTCCTGAAACGAGCGCGGAGACCGCCCCCGCGCCCCCGAACCGCCGGACGGTACGAGCCGTCGGGCTCCTCGTGGCCCTCGTGATCCTCGCCCTGGTGGCCCTGGCGAGTATCGCGATCGGTGCGAAAGAGCTGTCACTGGAGCAGGTCTGGCACGGCCTGTTCAAGGACACGGGAACGTACGGCGACGTCGTCGTCGGGGAGCGGATCTCGCGCACCCTCCTCGGGCTGCTCGCGGGAGCCGCGCTCGGGCTGGCCGGCGCCGTGCTCCAGGCGCTCACCCGGAACCCGCTGGCCGACCCCGGACTGCTCGGCATCAACGCGGGCGCGTCCGCGTCCGTGGTCACGGCCATCACCTACTTCGGTGTCACCTCGCTGACCGGGTACGTGTGGTTCGCCTTCGCCGGGGCGGCCGTGGTCGGGGCGCTGGTGTGGTTCCTCGGCGGAAGCCGGGGCGCGACCCCCGTGCGGCTCGCGCTCGCGGGTACGGCGATCAGCGCCGCGCTCTACGGCTATCTGCAGGCCGTGATGATCATGGATGACGCGGCGCTCTCCAAGATGCGCTTCTGGACGGTGGGTTCGCTGGCCTCGGCCAACGACGAGACCATCGCGCAGGTGCTGCCGTTCCTCGTCGTGGGCACCCTCGTCGCGCTGTTGCTCGCCCGGCCGCTGAACGCGGTGGCCATGGGCGACGACACCGCCCGCGCGCTCGGCGCCAACCTCAACCGCACCCGGGCGCTCTCCATGGCCGCCGCCACCGTGCTGTGCGGTGCCGCGACCGCCGCCTGCGGGCCGATCGTCTTCGTCGGGCTGATGGTCCCGCACGTCGTGCGCTCCTTCACCGGGCCCGACCTGCGCTGGATCCTGCCGTACGCGACCGTCCTGTCGCCGGTGCTGCTGCTCGGCGCCGATGTCATCGGCCGGATGGTGGCGCGGCCCGCGGAGCTTCAGGTCGGCATCGTCACCGCGATCCTCGGCGGGCCGGTCTTCATCTTTCTCGTACGACGGCGGAGGACGGCGCAGCTGTGAGGACGCGGGTCATGAGGAAGACACAGGTGACGGGCAAGCCCGCCGTACGCAACCGGGCGGTCCGCACCCCCGGCGGGCTGTCGGTCCGGCTGGACGTACGGGCGTTCACCGTCGTCGCGCTGCTGCTGGTGGCGGCGCTGACCGCGAGTGTCGTACTGATCGGGACGGGCGACTTCCCGATCCCGGCCGGCGACGTCCTCAGGACGGTGTTCGGCAACGGCGACGCCGGCCAGGAGTTCATCGTCAACGAGCTGCGGCTGCCGCGGGTCCTGGTCGGGCTCCTCGTCGGGGCCTCTCTCGGGCTCGGCGGGGCGCTGTTCCAGTCCATCTCCCGCAATCCGCTGGGCAGTCCGGACGTACTGGGCCTGTCGCAGGGCGCCACCGCCGGGGCTCTGGTCATGATCGTGCTGTTCTCCGGGAGCGCGAACCAGGTCGCCCTCGGGGCGCTGGTCGGCGGTCTGGTCACCGGCTTCGCGATCTATGTGCTGGCGTGGAAGCGGGGCGTGCACGGCTACCGGCTCGTGCTGGTCGGTATCGGTGTCTCCGCGATCGTCACGGCGGTCAACGGCTATCTGATCACCAAGGCCGACCTCGTCGACGCGGCTCGCGCGGTCGTCTGGATGACCGGCTCCCTCAACGGCCGCGACTGGGCCCAGGTCTGGCCGCTGCTGATCATGTGCGCGCTCCTCGTACCGCTGGTGCTCGGCAACGCGCGCGGCCTGCGGATGATGGAGATGGGCGATGACGTGTCGTACGCCCTCGGGGTCCGCGTCGAGCGCGTACGGCTGCTGCTGATGGTGTCGGCCGTGCTGCTCACCGCCGGGGCCACCGCGGCCGCCGGGCCGGTCAGCTTCGTCGCCCTCACCGCGCCCCAGCTCGCCAAGCGGCTGACCCGCTCCCCGGGCCCCAACCTGGTGCCGGCCATGTGCATGGGCGCGACCCTGCTGATCGTCGCCGACTGGGCCTCGCAGCGGGCGTTCGGAGCCGACCAGCTGCCCGTCGGCGTCGTCACCGGCGTACTCGGCGGTGTGTACCTGCTGTGGCTGCTGGTCACCGAGAGGAAGGCCGGGCGGATATGAGCACGTCGGCGAACGAGAACAACAAGAGGAGCACTGTGAACCGCCTGTCCGCCGAGAACGTCACCCTCGCCTATGACCAGCGGGTCATCGCCGAGCAGCTGTCGGTGGAGATCCCCGACAACTCGTTCACGGTGATCGTCGGCCCCAACGCCTGTGGCAAGTCCACGCTGCTGCGCGCCCTTTCGCGGATGCTGAAGCCGGCCCAGGGGCGGGTGCTGCTCGACGGGCAGGTCATCCAGTCGATGCCCGCGAAGAAGGTCGCCCGGACGCTGGGCCTGCTGCCGCAGTCGTCGATCGCGCCCGACGGGATCACGGTCGGCGACCTCGTGGGGCGCGGCCGGTACCCGCACCAGGGGCTGCTGCGGCAGTGGTCGGCCGAGGACGAGCGGATCGTCCGGGAGTCGATGGAGTCGACCGGGGTCGCCGAGCTGGCCGACCGTTACGTCGACGAGCTGTCCGGCGGTCAGCGCCAGCGCGTGTGGATCGCCATGGCGCTCGCCCAGCAGACCCCGCTGCTGCTGCTCGACGAGCCGACCACCTACCTGGACATCCAGCACCAGATCGACGTCCTCGACCTGTGCGCCGAGCTTCACGAGGGGCAGGGCCGCACGCTGGTGGCGGTGCTGCACGACCTCAACCACGCCGCCCGGTACGCCACCCACCTCATCGCCCTGCGCGGCGGCTCGGTGATCGCCGAGGGCGCGCCCTCCGAGATCGTCACCGCAGAGCTGGTCGAGGAGGTCTTCGGACTGCGCTGCCAGGTCATCGACGACCCGGAGACGGGGACACCCCTGATCGTGCCTGCGGCTCGCAGGACGCGAGAAAAGGAAACGGTCGCTACAGAAGCTTCCTGAGCTGGAGCAGGTCCCGGAAGCTCGCCTCCAGCTTCACCCGGCCCGACGCCCACGCCTTGGCGAAGTTCAGTTCGCCGTGGACGAGGGCCACCAGGTCGTCGCCCGTCATGGCGAGTCTGATCTGGGCCTTCTCGCGGGGCGGCCCCTCAAGGGTGTCGTGCACCTCGATCCGGCCGTCGCGCATACGGCCCACGAAGGTGGCGTCGAGGTCCTTGATGTGGCAGCTCACCGAGCGGTCGAGTGCCGTCGCCTCACGCACGTCTCCTTGGGCGCCTGCCATGTTGTCCGAGAGCTTTTCGAGTGCGGCGCGGCACTCCTCAATCGTTGCCATCGCGATCGACGGTACCCCAGGGCTTCGAGGTAGCGTCTGGGCATGAGCGACTCTTTGCCCGAGGTCGAGGCCGGGGCGGAAGCAGTGGTTCCGGATGCGGGGGCCGGGATGCCGGTGGCGGTCGTCGAAGCGGAGTACGACCCCGCCGCTCCGGCCCCGCTGAACGTGCCCCGCAGCGCCACCGGCCACCCCGATGTCGACGCCGCCCTCGACCGGCTGGCCGACGCCGACCACCTCACCACCGACGGGCACATGGAGGTGTACGAGGATGTACACCGGGGGCTGCGCGACGCGCTCACCGCGCTCGACGCCCGCCCGGGACCTCCGGCGCCCCCTCGTATGAACGAGAGCAGGAGCTGAACCCACCGTGGCAGGAGTCGCACGCCGCCGTCTGGACGCCGAACTGGTCCGGCGGAAGCTCGCGCGGTCGCGTGAGCACGCGAGCCAGCTGATCGCCGCCGGGCGGGTCACCGTCGGCAAGACCGTCGCGACCAAGTCCGCCACGCAGGTGGAGACCGCGGCCGCGATCGTGGTGGCGACCGACGACGGCGACCCCGAGTACGTCTCCAGAGGCGGCCACAAGCTCGCGGGCGCCCTGGAGGTCTTCGTCCCGCGGGGACTGGCCGTCGAGGGCCGGAGAGCGCTGGACGCGGGGGCCTCCACCGGCGGGTTCACCGACGTACTGCTGCGGGCCGGAGCCGCGCACGTGGTCGCCGTGGACGTCGGATACGGACAACTCGCGTGGACTCTGCAGAGCGATGAACGCGTCACCGTCAAGGACCGTACGAACGTACGCGAGTTGACGCTCGAAGCGATCGATGGGGAGCCTGTGGATCTTGTCGTGGGGGATCTGTCCTTCATCCCGCTCGGCCTGGTACTGCCCGCACTGGTGCGGTGCGTGAAGCCGGACGCCGATCTGGTGATGATGGTCAAGCCGCAGTTCGAGGTGGGGAAGGAGCGGCTGGGCAGTGGGGGAGTCGTGAGGAGTCCGGAACTGCGCGCCGAAGCGGTGCGCGGGGTGGCCCGGCGGGCCGGGGAGCTGGGCCTCGGGGTGAAGGGTGTGACGGCCAGTCCGCTGCCCGGGCCCTCGGGCAATGTCGAGTACTTTCTGTGGCTGCGTGCCGGGGCACCCGCGCTGGACCCGGCCGACGTCGACCGAGCAGTTGCGGAGGGGCCGCGTTGACTCAGGACCGAGTTCGAACTGTTTTCCTGCTCACCCACACCGGGCGGCCGGCGGCGATCCGCAGCGCCGAGCTCGTCGTCAAGGGGCTGCTTCACCATGGCCTCGGTGTGCGCGTTCTGGCGCACGAGGCCGAGGACATCCCGCTGCCGGAGGAGGTGGAACTCGTCAAGGAGGCCACCCCGCAGTGCCTCGACGGGTGCGAGCTGCTCATCGTCCTCGGCGGTGACGGCACGCTGCTGCGCGGTGCCGAGTTCGCCCGCGCGTCCGGGGTGCCGATGCTCGGCGTCAACCTCGGCAGCGTCGGGTTCCTCGCGGAGGCCGAGCGGGACGACCTCGACAAGGTCGTCGACCGGGTCGTGACCAAGTCGTACGAGGTCGAGGAGCGGATGACCGTCGATGTCGTCGTTCATCAGAACGGGGACATCGTCCACACGGACTGGGCGCTGAACGAGGCGGCCGTGCAGAAGGCGGGCGCCGAGAAGCTGCTGGAAGTGGTGCTGGAGATCGACGGGCGGCCCGTCACCGGGTTCGGGTGCGACGGGATCGTGCTGTCCACGCCCACCGGGTCCACGGCGTACGCGTTCTCCGCGGGTGGGCCCGTGGTGTGGCCCGAGGTCGAGGCGCTGCTGATGGTGCCGATCAGTGCGCACGCGCTGTTCGCCAAGCCGTTGGTGACGTCGCCGAACTCGGTGCTGGCGGTGGAGGTTCTGCCGCACATTCCGCCGGGGGTTCTCTGGTGTGACGGGCGGCGGACCGTCGAGTTGCCGCCGGGGGCGCGGGTCGAGGTGCGGCGGGGGGCCGTGCCGGTGCGGCTGGCGCGGCTGCACCATGCGTCGTTCACCGACCGGCTGGTGGCCAAGTTCGCTTTGCCCGTTTCCGGATGGCGGGGGGCTCGGCACTAGCGCGATGTGGGGGATGGTGGGGACTCGTCAGCGGCTGCGGCTTCGTTGTGGTTGCTCGCGCCGTTCCCCGCGCCCCTGAAGGGGCGCGCTGTACCCCCCGGGAGTGACATAGGTGCCGGGGGGCGTCGCGGTCCGGCTCCCCGACCTCGTAAGGTCGTGTCCGTGTTGGAGGAGATGCGGATACGGTCGCTCGGAGTCATCGACGACGCTGTCGTCGAGTTGTCGCCCGGCTTCACCGCCGTGACGGGTGAGACCGGTGCGGGCAAGACCATGGTGGTCACCAGCCTGGGCCTGCTGCTAGGCGGGCGGGCGGACCCGGCGCTCGTGCGGATCGGCGCGAAGAACGCCGTCGTGGAGGGCCGGATCGCCGTGCCCGAGGGCGCGTCGGCGGTCGTCCGGGCCGAGGAGGCCGGGGCCGAACTCGACGACGGGGCGCTGCTGATCAGCCGTACCGTCTCGGCCGAGGGACGGTCGCGGGCGCACCTGGGCGGGCGCAGCGTCCCGGTGGGTGTGCTCGCCGAGCTGGCCGACGAACTGGTGGCCGTGCACGGGCAGACCGACCAGCAGGGGCTGCTGAAGCTGTCCCGGCAGCGGGCGGCGCTCGACCGGTACGCGGGGGACGCGGTGGCCGTGCCGCTCACCAAGTACGGCGAGGCCTACCGGCGGCTGCGGGCCGTCTCCGTCGAGCTGGACGAGATCGTCACACGCGCGCGTGAGCGGGCCCAGGAAGCCGACATGCTGCGGTACGGGCTCGACGAGATCGCGGGTGTCGAGCCGCGGGCCGGCGAGGACGTGGAGCTGGCCGAGGAGGCCGAGCGGCTCGGGCACGCGGAGGCGCTGGCGTCGGCGGCGACGGCCGCGCACGCCGCGCTCGCGGGCAATCCCGAGGACCCCGAGGGAGTCGACGCCTCGACGCTCGTCGCGGGGGCCCACCGGGCGCTGGAGGCCGTACGGTCGCACGACCCGGCGCTTGCGGCGCTCGCCGACCGGATCGGGGAGGTCGGCATCCTCCTGGGCGATGTGGCCGGAGAGCTCGCGGGGTACGCCGACGACCTGGACGCCGATCCGCTGCGGCTGGCGGCCGTGGAGGAGCGGCGGGCCGCGCTGAACGCGCTGACGCGGAAGTACGGCGTGGACATCGCCTCCGTGCTGTCCTGGGCCGAGCAGGGCGCCCAGCGGCTCACCGAACTCGACGGCGACGACGAGCGGATCGATGAGCTGACCGCCGAGCGGGACGCGCTGCGGGCCGAACTGGGCGGGCTGGCCCAGGCCCTGACGGACGCCCGGGCGGAGGCCGCCGAGCGGTTCGCCGCGGCCGTGACCGCCGAGCTGGCCTCGCTCGCCATGCCGCACGCGCGCGTGTCGTTCGAGATCCGGCAGACGGACGATCCCGAGGGCGTCGAGGTGGGCGGGCGTACGGTCGCGTACGGGCCGTCCGGTGTCGACGAGGTCGAACTGCTGCTCGCCCCGCACCCGGGGGCGCCGCCCCGGCCCATCGCCAAGGGCGCGTCCGGCGGTGAGCTGTCGCGGGTGATGCTGGCCGTCGAGGTGGTGTTCGCGGGGACGGACCCCGTGCCGACGTACCTCTTCGACGAGGTCGACGCGGGTGTCGGCGGCAAGGCCGCGGTCGAGATCGGCCGGCGCCTCGCCCGGCTCGCGAAGTCGGCCCAGGTCGTGGTCGTCACGCACCTGCCGCAGGTGGCGGCCTTCGCCGACCGGCAGTTGCTGGTGGAGAAGACCAACGACGGGTCCGTGACCCGGTCCGGTGTGAAGGTCCTGGAGGGCGAGGACCGTGTGCGCGAGCTGTCGCGGATGCTCGCCGGGCAGGAGGACTCGGAGACGGCGCGGGCGCACGCGGAGGAGCTGTTGGCGACGGCCCGCGCGGACGCGTAGGACAGGGACGAGGCCGCCCCGTTCGTCGGCCGTGAGTGAACGGGGCGGTGAACGCGGCGGGAATGGAGTGGGGCGGGAGTCGTGCCGAGGGGCAACCTCGTGCGGGAGTTCACTCGTGTGGGTGACCCTGGGTCCGGGGTTGCCCGGCACTCCGGCACCCGCCCCGTCCGGGTGTCCCGGAACACCCTTGCGGCCTGGCATCCTTGGACAGGAACGACGTAGCAGGACGTGCTGCGTGGACCGCGCGAAGGCGCTTCGTACGGTCCACCCCCACCGCGGGATCCTTCTGTACGTTTCTTCGTGACCGTCCACCCCGAAACAGGAGCCCCGGCCACGTGAGCCACGTGAGCAGCCACTCACCGCACGGCCAGTCGCCGCTGCGAACCGTGCAAGTGCTCGGCGGCGGCAGCGCGGTGAGCGGTGCCCATGTGCGGTCGCTCGCCTCGGGTCTCGTCGCCCGAGGCGTACGGGTCACCGTGTGCGCCCCCGGCGAGACCGACGGTGTGTACGACTTCACCGGCGTCGGCGCCCAGCACGTCCATGTGCCCCGCAGCAGCGATCCCGCCTCGGTGGCCAGTCTGCGCGGCGCCTGCGCGGACGCCGACCTGGTGCACGCGCACGGGTTGCACGCCGGCTTCCGGGCCACCCTCGCGCTCGGCCGGCGCACCACCCCGCTCGTCGTCACCTGGCACACGCGCTCCTACGCGGAGGGGGCGCGGGCGCATCTGCTGAGGCTGCTGGAGCGGCGGGTCGCCAAGGCCGCCGCCGTGGTTCTCGGCACCTCCTCCGAGCTCGTCGACCGGGCCCGCAGCCGGGGCGCGCGCGACGCCCGGCTCGCCGCCGTGGCCCTGCCGGTGCCGCGCCGGACCGACGACCCGGACCGGCCCCCCTCAAAGGTCCGGGCCGAACTCGGCGCCACGGACCGCCCGTTGCTCATGGCCGTCGGCGCGCTCGACCGCCACCGGGGGTACGACACCCTGCTCGACGCCGCCCGGGAATGGCGCGCCCTCGACCCGGCGCCGCTGCTCGTCATCGCGGGCGAGGGGCCGCTGCGGAGCGTTCTGCAGCGGCGCATCGAGGACGAGGAGCTGCCGGTACGGCTCGTCGGGCGGCGCGACGACATCTCCGAGCTGATCGGCGCCGCCGACCTCGCGCTGCTGCCCGGCGGCCCGGAGGCCCGCTCCGTCCTCGCCCACGAGGCCCTGCACGCGCGCGTGCCGCTCGTCGCGGCCGCCGTCGGATCGGTGCCTGACCTGGTCGGCGACGGCGCCGAACTCGTCCCGCACGGCGATGCCGAGGCGTTCGCCGCGGCGGTCGTGCGCCTGCTCGGCGACCCCGGCCTGTGCGAGGCGCTGAAGGACAGGGGTACCCGGCAGGCCGCCACCTGGCCGACCGAGGACGAGACGGTGGCCCAGGTGCTCAGTGTCTACGACGAGTTGACGCGGTGGAGGCCGCTCACCTGACAGGCCTGCTCGGCCTCAGCCGACGTGTCTGCGGGCCCGCAGCGCCAGGCTCAGGGCCAGTACCGCCCGGGGGTCGTCCAGGTCGGTGCCGAGCAACTCGCCGATGCGGGCGAGGCGGTTGTAGAGCGTCTGCCGGTTGAGGTGCAGCTCACGGGCGGTCTCCGCCTTGCGGCCCGCGTGGGCCAGGTAGGTCTCCAGGGTGGGCAGCAGCGGGGGTTTGGCACGGTCGTCGTGGTCGCGGAGGGGGCCGATCGCCCGGTCCACGAAGGCGGCCAGGTCGGGGTGGTCGCGCAGCCGCCACAGCAGCAGGTCGATGTCCAGGCTCCGGGCGTCGTACCAGGGGCGGTCCGCCAGGCCCTGGGCGGCCGTCGCCGTCTCCGCCGCGTGCCTCAGGCCGGCCGAGGCCGCCGCCCAGCCGCCGGGCGCCCCGACGACCACTACGGGCGGCGGTCCGCCGGGTGACCGCATCCCGGCGCGCTCCACGCCCGCCCGCAGCGCCGCCGCGACCTTGTCCGCCACCGCCGGGCGCTCCGACTCGGCGCGCAGGCCCAGCAGCAGGGGGACACGGCCCTCGACGGGGCGGACGCCGAGCAGGGCGGGGACGCCGACGGAGGCCAGCTCCTCGGCCACCGCGCGGGCCAGGACCGCCCAGCCTCCGCCCGGTG
This sequence comes from Streptomyces sp. NPDC002787, assembly GCF_053592095.1. Lineage (NCBI taxonomy): Bacteria > Bacillati > Actinomycetota > Actinomycetes > Kitasatosporales > Streptomycetaceae > Streptomyces > Streptomyces sp. NPDC002787. The sequence continues at coordinate 14,378 of NZ_JBSFVC010000016.1, forward strand.
AGAGGCCGTCGGCGAGCCGCATCACCACGGGGAGCAGGGGGCCACCGCCCGGTTTGAACCCCAGGACGCGGGCCTGGGCGGGGGCGTCCGAGGCCTGCACGCGGCCCTCGGCGAGGTCGGTGAGGAAGTCGCCGCGACCGCGCGCGGCCAGCTCCTCCTCCTGCCGGGCCTGCATCAGGACGACGGCCAGGACGCCGGCCGCGCGCTCGGCGGCCATCCGGTGCACGGGGGCCAAGGGGGCGACGACGGGGAGGAGGACCAGACGGGCCCGTACCGAGCCGGTTCCCGGGCCGCCGCCCGGTACGTCGACGAGGGCCGTCCCGGCCGGTGGCTGGTCCTGATGCTGTGCGCGCAGCCCCTCCCACACCTGGAGCGGATCGGTGTCCGCCGGGCCGGTCCCGGCGGCGTACAGGAGCCGGCCGTCGGCGGTCTCCAGGAAGACCGGGTTGCCGCTGAAGTCGGCCAGGATGCCGAGGACCTGGGGGACCCCTCCGCCGCCGAGCAGGGCCTCGGTGCACCGCCGGTGGACTTCCTCGGCCCGCTGGAGGAGCGCGTAGTGGCCGTTGACGATCTCGGTGTGGATCTCCTCGGTGACCGTCACGAACGCCACCTCGCGGTGCAGTTGGACGAGAGGGAGACCGGCCGAGCGTGCCGTCTCGACCAGGGCGTTAGGAAGGCGGGTGAAACGCGGGCCCAGCTCGACGACGAGGGCCGCGATGCCGCGCTCGGCGAGGGTGCGGACGAACGCGCGCTGGTCGGCGGGCCGGGTGCCGAGTCCGTACCCGGTGGTCAGCAGGAGCTCGCCGCCCTTGAGGAGCGAGGCGATGTTCGGGACCTCGCCCGCGTGCACCCAGCGCACGGTCCGGTGCAGCCGGTCGGCGCCCGCCAGGATCTCCGGGAGCCCGCCGCGCAGCCCGGGCAGCTCCAGCGCCCGCCGCACGGTGATGCCGCCCTGCGCCTCGTGGCCCTCACCTGGTTCGCGGCCGTCACGGGTGTCCATGGAGCGGACGGTACCCGGTCGTCATGCCGGCGGGATGTTGTGGTTGAAGCGGAAGACGTTGTCGGGGTCGTACTGGGTCTTCACCGCCGTCAGCCGCCGGTAGCTGTCCACACCGTGGCCGGCCACTACCCGGTCGGCGCCCTCGTCGCCGACGAAGTTGAGGTAGACCGCGCCGGTGCTCCAGGGCCGGGCATCGGCGCGTACGTCCCGGACCCACTGGACACATCGCGCGTCGTCCGCCGGGTCCGACCAGACGCCGAAGGGGTGCACGACCCAGGGGGAGTCCCGGTACGGCACGGGATAGTGGGCGGGACCGTCGGCGATCGCGCCGCCCAGGGGGAAGAGCACGTGCTGGGTGCCCGTCGGCACGGGCATCGTCCAGGCGCGGGCGCCGAAGACGTCCACCAACTCGTCCGGCAGACCGGTCAGATACTCCGCCGACCAGTAGTTCCGCATGCCCGGCGGGTCGTCGATCATGCACTGCACGTCCGCGTACGGCATCGCGCCGACGATCTCTGCCTCGTGCGGCATCGCCAGCAGCGGCTGGGCGATCTTGCGCATGTCGTCCTCGGTGCCCGCGTACGTCAGGAGGACACCGCACGCCAGTCGGCCCACGAGGTGTCCGGGGACGAAGTCATCGGGCGGGGCGGTGAGGTAGATGACGCCGCCGCCGGCCTCACGGGGGCCGTGCTCGATGACCTCGCGGTACACCCGCACCGCCTCGGGGCCGTGCTCGGGGAGGTACAGCAGCAGGGCGATGGCGAAGGCGGGCAGTTCGTGCAGCCGGAGGGTGAGCGCGGTGGCGACGCCGAAGTTCCCGCCGCCGCCGTGCAGGGCCCAGAACAGGTCAGGGTTCTCCTCGGCGCTCGCCCGGACCGCCTGACCGTCGGCGGTCACCAGCTCCACGCCGAGGAGGTTGTCGACGGCGAGCCCGAAGAGGCGGTCCAGCCAGCCACTGCCGCCGCCCAGGACGAAGCCGCCCACTCCGGTGGTCGACGCCCGGCCGCCGGTGGTCGCGAGGTGGTGGGGCTCGGTGGCGCGGTCGAGATGGCTCATGGTGGCGCCGCCCTCGATCCGGACGCTCATGGACCCGGGATGGACCGTGACCGCGTGCATCCGGCGCAGATCGATGACGAGGCCGTTGTCGTTCAGTGCCATTCCGGCCACGCTGTGGCCGCCGCCGCGTACCGCGATCTTCAGGTCCAGATCGCGGGCGAAGCGCACCGAACGGACGACATCGGTCTCGTCCACGCACTGCGCGATCACGGCCGGGCGCCGGTCGATCATGGCGTTGAAGACCGTGCGGGCGTCGTCGTAGCCCGGGTCCCCCGGGGCGTGGACATCGCCGGCCAGATCCTCGCGCAGCGCGGCCAGGGCCGCGTGCGCCTTCGAGAGGGGAGCCATGGTGAGCCGCCCCCTTCCGGACAGGGGACAGGGCTGTTTCCAGGCTAGGCGGGGGCGGCGGATCGGGCCTGCTCGGCGAGTGACGGTGGGGCGGTCACCCGGAGCCGGGGGTCGGCCGGGAGAGGTTCCGCAGCCCGGCGGTTGCGAGGTGCCGCCGCGTCCACCCGTGCCGCCCCAGCGGCACGATTGCCCGCAGTTGCGGCCGGGGCCGACCGGGACAGTCGTTGGTTCAGGTGGGCGCAAGCGCTTGTTGTGTGCGCCTGCCTCGCGCCCCGATCCGCCGCCGTGCGCGGCGGATTCAGGGGCGCGCTCAGCCGCCGTACGCCCCCGAGGCGGTCAGCCGCAGGGCCGTGTCGATGAGCGGCACGTGGCTGAACGCCTGCGGGAAGTTGCCGACCTGGCGCTTGAGGACCGGGTCCCACTCCTCGGCGAGGAGGCCCAGGTCGTTGCGGAGGGAGAGCAGCTTCTCGAAGAGCTTGCGGGCCTCGTCCACGCGGCCGATCATCGCCAGGTCGTCGGCCATCCAGAACGAGCAGGCAAGGAAGGCGCCCTCGTCGCCGGGCAGGCCGTCGACGCCCTCCTTCTCGCCCTGCGTCGGGTAGCGCAGGATGAAGCCGTCCGGGGTCGACAGCTCGCGCTGGATCGCCTCGATGGTGCCGATGACCCGCTTGTCGTCCGGCGGCAGGAAGCCCATCTGTGGGATCAGCAGCAGCGAGGCGTCCAGCTCCTTCGAGCCGTACGACTGCGTGAAGGTGTTGCGCTCCTTGTCGTAACCCTTCTCACACACGTCCCGGTGGATGTCGTCGCGCAGCTCGCGCCACTTCTCCAGCGGGCCGTCCGCGTCACCGGACTCGATGAGCTTGATCGTGCGGTCGACGGCGACCCAGGCCATGACCTTGGAGTGCACGAAGTGGCGACGCGGGCCGCGCACCTCCCAGATGCCCTCGTCCGGCTCGTCCCAGTGGTCCTCCAGGTAGCGGATCAGCTTCAGCTGGAGGAGGGAGGCGTAGTCGTTGCGGGCCAGGCCCGTCATGTGGGCCAGGTGCAGGGCCTCGGTGACCTCGCCGTACACGTCCAGCTGGAGCTGGTGCGCGGCGCCGTTGCCGACGCGGACCGGCGCCGAGTCCTCGTACCCGGGCAGCCACTCCAGCTCGGCCTCGCCCAGCTCGCGCTCACCGGCGATGCCGTACATGATCTGCAGGTTCTCCGGGTCACCGGCGACCGCGCGGAGCAGCCACTCGCGCCAGGCGCGGGCCTCGTCGCGGTAGCCGGTGCGCAGCAGCGAGGAGAGGGTGATGGCCGCGTCGCGCAGCCACGTGTAGCGGTAGTCCCAGTTGCGGACGCCGCCGATGTGCTCCGGGAGGGAGGTGGTCGGCGCGGCGACGATACCGCCGGTCGGGGCGTACGTCAGGGCCTTCAAAGTGATCAGCGAGCGGATCACGGCCTCGCGGTACGGGCCGTGGTACGTGCACTGCTCCACCCAGTCGCGCCAGAACTCCTCGGTGGCCTGCAGCGACGGCTCGGGCTCCGGCAGCGGCGGGGGCTGCTTGTGCGAGGGTTCCCAGGAGATCGTGAAGGCGATGCGGTCGCCCGGTGTCACGGTGAAGTCGGCGTACGTGGTCAGCGCCTTGCCGTAGGTCTCGCACTCCGTGTCGAACCACACGGAGTCCGGGCCGGCGACGGCCACCGTGCGCCCCTCGTGCTTGTGCACCCAGGGCACGACGCGGCCGTACGAGAACCGCATCCGCAGCGCGGAGCGCATCGGCACCCGGCCGCTGATTCCCTCCACGATCCGGATCAGCTGCGGGGCGCCGTCACGCGGCGGCATGAAATCGGTCACACGGACCGTGCCGCGGGGGGTGTCCCACTCGGATTCCAGGATCAGCGAGTCGCCGCGGTACCGGCGGCGGGAGGCCGTCGGCGGCTGGGCGTCCGACGCGTGCGCGGGGCCCAGTCTCCAGAAACCGTGTTCCTCGGTGCCGAGCAGTCCGGCGAAGACGGCGTGGGAGTCGAAGCGGGGCAGGCACAGCCAATCGACCGTGCCGTCCCGGCAGACCAGTGCCGCGGTCTGCATGTCTCCGATGAGTGCGTAGTCTTCGATGCGCCCGGCCACGTGCAACTCCAGTCGAACGGCCACGTCGCCCCCCGAGGGGCGGTCGCTGTGCGGTGTGCGGTCAAGGGACCCATGGGATCGACAAAGGATCCATATTTCCAGAGTGATCCAAGGGACGGTGTCATGCGATGTCGCTCAACGATCCTCAACGCATATGAGGCGATCGTTGCTCAACGGACTGTCGAGCTCTCGTGAAAACCGGAGACGGGCGGGGGTGTTGCCGTTTCGCCGGACGGGCTCGGCAGTGAGTGTCCGAAGAGGATACGACGCACCGGAGGGCTGCGCGTGCCGCTCCAGGCAACGTAAGTGGGCCGAACGAGTGAGCCAGGGGTGATGTCCGACCGAGATTCGCCGACTGTCGTACGAGGTCCGTGTCGGCCCGTGCGCGGAGCGTGGCCGGAAGCGATCGTGTCCTGTCGCTGATACCCTGGTAGCCCGTGGACCGGTGGGCGCCCCACGTCGAAGATCGCCAGAGGGACCCCCGAACCGCAGCGAAGGCACCCCCGACGGATCCGATCGGGCGGCGGCCGACCCGCACACCGAACCGCGACCACGGGAGCCCCCTCTTGGCCATGCCGCCCGCTGCTTTTCGAAACACGACGACCAAGCACATCTTCGTCACCGGGGGTGTCGCCTCCTCGCTCGGCAAGGGTCTGACCGCCTCCAGCCTCGGCATGCTGCTCAAGGCCCGTGGCCTGCGCGTCGTGATGCAGAAGCTCGACCCCTACCTGAACGTCGACCCGGGCACGATGAACCCGTTCCAGCACGGTGAGGTGTTCGTCACCAACGACGGCGCCGAGACCGACCTGGACATCGGCCACTACGAGCGCTTCCTCGACCGCGACCTGGACGGCTCGGCCAACGTCACCACCGGCCAGGTGTACAACACCGTCATCGCCAAGGAGCGGCGCGGCGAGTACCTGGGCGACACCGTGCAGGTCATCCCGCACATCACCAACGAGATCAAGCACCGCATCCGGCGCATGGCCTCCGACGAGGTGGACGTCGTCATCACCGAGGTCGGCGGCACCGTCGGCGACATCGAGTCGCTGCCGTTCCTGGAGACCGTCCGCCAGGTCCGTCACGAGGTCGGCCGCGACAACGTCTTCGTCGTGCACATCTCGCTCCTGCCGTACATCGGGCCCTCGGGAGAGCTGAAGACGAAGCCGACCCAGCACTCGGTTGCGGCGCTGCGCAACATCGGTATTCAGCCAGATGCGATCGTGCTGCGCTGCGACCGCGAGGTGCCCGCCGCGATCAAGCGCAAGATCTCCCTGATGTGCGACGTCGACGAGGCCGCCGTGGTCGCCTGCCCCGACGCCCGCTCGATCTACGACATCCCGAAGACCGTGCACGGCGAGGGCCTGGACGCCTATGTCGTCCGCAAGCTGGACCTGCCGTTCCGCGACGTGGACTGGACGACCTGGGACGACCTGCTCGACCGCGTCCACAACCCGCTGCACGAGATCAACCTGGCGCTGGTCGGCAAGTACATCGACCTGCCCGACGCCTACCTCTCGGTCACCGAGGCACTGCGCGCGGGCGGCTTCGCCAACAAGGCCCGCGTGAAGATCAAGTGGGTCACCTCGGACGACTGCAAGACCCCGGCCGGCGCGGCGGCGCAGCTCGCCGACGTGGACGCGATCTGCATCCCCGGCGGATTCGGCGACCGCGGTGTCTCCGGCAAGGTCGGTGCCATCCGCTACGCCCGCGAGAACAAGATCCCGCTGCTCGGTCTCTGCCTCGGCCTGCAGTGCATCGTGATCGAGGCCGCGCGCAGCCTCGCCGACATCCCGGACGCCAACTCCACCGAGTTCGACTCCGCCACCGCCCACCCGGTCATCTCCACCATGGCCGAGCAGCTCGACATCGTCGCCGGTGAGGGCGACATGGGCGGCACGATGCGGCTGGGCATGTACCCGGCCAAGCTCGCCGAGGGCTCGATCGTGCGCGAGGTGTACGACGGCAAGGAGTACGTCGAGGAGCGCCACCGCCACCGCTACGAGGTGAACAACGCCTACCGCGCGGAACTGGAGAAGAAGGCCGGTCTGCAGTTCACCGGAACCTCGCCCGACGGGAAGCTCGTCGAGTACGTGGAGTACCCGCGCGAGGTCCACCCGTACCTGGTCGCGACCCAGGCGCACCCCGAGCTGCGTTCGCGTCCCACCCGGCCGCACCCGCTCTTCGCGGGCCTGGTCAGGGCCGCGGTGGAGCGCAAGACCGCCAAGTAATCCGTGCGGCACGAGAGCTGTACGGTGACCGGGGTGCGCGTCCTTCGGGAGGCGCGCCCCGGTTTCTTTGTTGCACATGTGGGAGGACGAGTCGACATGACGATCAAGGACACCGTCGAGGAGTGGGAGGTCCGGGCGAGCGAGACGCCGTTCGTCGGTAACAAGACCTCCGTGCGCACCGACGACGTGGTCATGCCCGACGGGTCGGTCGCCCGCCGTGACTACCAGGTCCACCCCGGGTCCGTCGCCGTCCTCGCCGTCGACGACCAGGACCGGGTGCTGGTCATCCGGCAGTACCGCCACCCCGTGCGGGAGAAGCTGTGGGAGATCCCGGCGGGGCTCCTGGACGTGCCAGGCGAGAACCCGCTGCACGCCGCCCAGCGCGAGCTGTACGAGGAGGCGCACGTCAAGGCCGAGGACTGGCGGGTGCTGACCGACGTCTACACCACGCCCGGCGGCTGCGACGAGGCCGTGCGGATCTTCCTCGCGCGGGACCTCTCCGAGGCCGAGGGGCAGCGGTTCGAGGTGGAGGACGAGGAGTCCGACATGGAGGTGGCCCGGGTGCCCCTGGATGAGCTGGTGCGGGGGGTTCTCGCCGGGGAGTTGCACAACAACTGCCTGGTGGTGGGGGCGCTTTCGCTGGTGGCGGCGAGGAGCGGGGACGGTGTGGAGGCGCTGCGACCGGCCGAGGCGCCGTGGCCTGCGCGGCCGTTCGAGTCCTGAACCCGCCCTCACGGCATCCACACACCACCAGTCGTACGATCTGCTGATCCGATCGAGCGACCTGCCCGCCCTGCTCCGCCCAGATCGTCGCAGAGCGTGAACTAGGCTCGGGAAACGCCCGAACCGGAGTCCCGGCGGGCTTGCGCGTGCGGTGGGACGGGAGTGTGGCCCGTGGCGGATCAGGCGGTGGACCTCGGGGGTGCCCGAGTGTCCGGAACAGGGCGGCCCCCGGCTGTCGAGGCCGCCCCCACGGACAGTCAGTTCCTCGGCCGGACAAGAGAGTTGAAGGAACTGCGGGCCGACATCGGCCGGGCCGGGCTCAACACCCTCGCGGGCCGCAAGGCGCCCCACGCGCGCGTGCTGCTCATCGCCGGCCGGCCCGGCTTCGGCCGCACCGCGCTCGCCGAGGAACTCGTACGGCAAGTTACCGACGGTTACCCCGATGGGGTGCTGCGGGCCCGGCTCACGGAACCCGACGGAACCCGGGTGCCGGTCGGACGCGCGGCGCGGGACCTGCTCGCGGAGCTCGGACTGCCGGCACCGGCCGGCGCGGACGAGGACGACCTCAGTGAGGCGTTGCGGGAGGCGCTGGCCGACCTCCGGGTGGTGCTCCTGCTGGACGACGCGGCCGATGCCGAGCAGGTCGACGCGCTGCTGCCGGACACACCCGACTCCCTCGTCGTGGCGGTCTCCGAGGGGCCGCTGACGGGCATCTCCGACGTCCGCCCGTGCACGCTGGGAGGACTGGACACCAAGTCCGCCGTGGAGCTACTGGAACGCTTCACCGGCTCCGTGCGCGTCACCGTGGACCCGCGCTCGGCCGAGGGGCTCGCCGAGGTGTGCGGGGCCCAGCCCGCCGCGCTGCGGCTCGCCGGGGGCTGGCTGGCCGCCCGGCCCACCGCGGCCCTCTCCGACCTGGCCAAACAGCTGCGCGCCGAGGAAGACGACAGCCCGCCCCTCGCCAGGGTCTTCAAGCTGTCGTACGCCTCGCTGCCGACCACCGCCGCCCGGATACTGCGCCTCCTCGCGCTCGCCCCGGCCGGCCTGGTCGACCCGCACATCGCCTCCGGGCTCGCCGGCTGCTCGGTCGGCGCGGCCCGCACCACCCTGGACGACTTCGTGGCCCTCGGGTTCCTCCACGAGGTCGAGTCGCCGCTGCCGGAGTACGAGGTCCCCGGCTGCCTCCAGCCGCTGCTGCGGTCCCTCGCCGAGCGCCAGGAGCGGCCGGGCGAGCTGCAGCTGGCCCGCGCGCGCATGCTGGAGCGGACGGTACGGCTGCTGCAGTCCTGCCGGGCCATCACCGAGACCGACAGCCCGCTGGCCCGCGGGAAGCTCCTGGAGATGCCGAAGGCGCTGCGGTTCCCGAACCCCCGGGCCGCCGAGGAATGGCTGCGCATCCGCCGGCCCGCGCTGCTGGCCGCCGCCCGGCTCGCGGTCGCCGACGGGGAGCTGGACACCCTCGCCCGGCGCCTGATGTCCCAGCTGGTCCGGGCCATGGTGGCGCACTTCGGCACGCGGGCCGCTGCCCCCGACCTGTACGACATCCACGGGCTCGTCCTCGACGTCGCCGAGCGCCGCGACCTGCCCCGCGAGGCGGCGGCGGCGCTGCTGAACCTCGGCGACCTGGACGCCCGGACCGGCCGTACGAAGGGCGCGCTCGCCCGCTACCGGGCCGCGCTCGACGCCGGACGGCGGGCGAACGACCCGTACGCCACCGGGCGCGCGATGGAATCCGTGGGCGGCGCCCACCAGGAGCTGGAGGACTACGAACGGGCCGCCGACTGGTACGGCAGGGCGCTCGCCCAGCGGCTCGCCCGGGACGAGCGCGAGGACGCCACCCGGCTGTACGGCCGGATCGCCGCCGCACACACCTACGCCGGCCGCTACGGCGAGGCGCTGCGCCACTGGAGGTCGGCGCTCACCGGCCACCGCAGGCTCGGCGATGTGGGCGGCCAGGCAAGGGTGTTGAGCGAGATGGCACGCGTCCAGGAGTACGCCGGACGGCCCGACGAGGCGCTGCGGACCTGCCAGGAGGCGGTGGAGTGGGCGCGGCGCGCCGACGACGCCCGGCTGCAGGCCGCGCTCCAGCTCCGGCTCGCCGACACCCTGGAGCGGCTCGGCGACCCGGCGGCGGCCCGGCTGCACCGTTCGGCGGCCGAGCGACTGCTGAGCGACGGGGCCGCAGACCCCGAAACCAGCGAGATCGAGCCGGAACACGGTGCTAACGCCTGCGAAATCCGTAGCGCATCCCCAAAAGATTGATGCATTGAAAGGCTGGACAGCGGGGATACCTTCATTAGACTGGCTGCGCCGCCGGTTCTCCTGCGGTGTCTCCCGGTGCGCTCCGATGCGTACGGGTATGTCCCGCATTGCGTGAGCATGTTCCGCCCGTGCGTGCGAGACCCCACACCCCTCCGAGCCAAGGACCGTGATCGACGTGAAGGTCGGCATCCCCCGCGAGGTCAAGAACAACGAGTTCCGGGTGGCCATCACCCCCGCCGGCGTGCACGAGCTGGTGCGCCACGGCCACCAGGTCGTCATCGAGCAGGGCGCCGGAGTCGGCTCGTCGATCCCCGACGCCGAGTACGTCGCCGCCGGCGCCGAGATCCTGGCGACGGCCGACGAGGTGTGGGCCGCCGCCGACCTGCTGCTCAAGGTCAAGGAACCCATCGCCGAGGAGTACCACCGCCTCCGCAAGGACCAGACGCTCTTCACCTACCTGCACCTGGCCGCCTCCAAGGAGTGCACCGACGCCCTCGTCGAGTCGGGCACCACCGCGATCGCGTACGAGACCGTCGAGCTGCCCAGCCGCGCGCTCCCGCTGCTCGCCCCGATGTCCGAGGTGGCGGGCCGGCTGGCCCCGCAGGTCGGCGCGTACCACCTGATGCGGGCCAACGGCGGCCGCGGTGTGCTGCCGGGCGGCGTGCCGGGTGTGCTGGCCGGGCGGGCCGTCGTCATCGGCGGCGGCGTGTCGGGCTGGAACGCCGCGCAGATCGCCATCGGCATGGGCTTCCACGTGACCCTGCTCGACAAGGACATCAACAAGCTCAAGGAAGCCGACAAGGTCTTCGGCACGAAGATCCAGACCGTCGTCTCCAACGCCTTCGAACTGGAGAAGGCGTGCCTGGAGGCCGACCTCGTCATCGGCGCCGTCCTCATCCCGGGCGCCAAGGCGCCGAAACTGGTCACCAACGAGCTGGTGTCGCGGATGAAGCCGGGAAGTGTCCTTGTCGACATCGCGATCGACCAGGGCGGCTGCTTCGAGGACTCGCGGCCCACCACCCACGCCGAGCCGACCTTCCCCGTCCACGAGTCGGTCTTCTACTGCGTCGCCAACATGCCCGGCGCGGTGCCCAACACCTCCACCTACGCCCTGACCAACGCCACGCTGCCGTACATCGTGGAACTCGCCGACCACGGCTGGGCCGAGGCGTCGCGGCGCGACCCCGCGCTGGCCAGGGGGCTCAACACCCATGACGGCAGGGTCGTTTACCGCGAGGTCGCCGAGGCCCACGGTCTGGAGCACGTCGAGTTGGCGTCGCTGCTCGGCTGACCGGACGCGAGCGAAGCCGGCGAACGGCCGCTGACCGGCTGCTTTAAGTCACCTTTCGGTAAAAGGCGATACGTCAACACAGGTCGTCAACAGCGCTTTCCCGGCCGGATCTTGCCCGACAAGGTCCGGCCGGATGTGTGTATGGTCACTTTGCGACACTCGCGCAACTCGCCTCGAACGTAACCGTTCGGATGTTTCGTGCACCGGTGAAACCTGCTGTGCGACGGCCCTACGCCCTTGACAGCCGCATGTTTCATTGCCGACACATCGGGCCGGGTCCGGCGGATTGTGTTGCTGCGGACCGCCGACACGCCATAGAGTCGCCAACCGTCGGCATGGTGCCACGCTGACCTATCTAGAAGTTTCCTGGTCACCAAGGAGGTAAGACGACTTGTGAATGAGTCGACATTTACTCCCGGGGGTGGTCAACCAGGAATGCCTGCGCCGGTCTCGGGTCCCACGGGGTTCGCGGCTGTCGGCTCCGTCGCTGTCCGCACCTTCGCAGCCCACCAGAGCCCGCAGGCAACTCAGACAGCACTCCAGAGCATGGATGGCCAACACGTGAACGCCATGGCCGGCGACGGAAGTGGCGGGGTCCACAACCACTTCGCCGACTACGACGAGCTGCCCGACGGGCACTTCTACGACCCCGACGCCGAGTACGAGCCCGATCCGGAGTACGCGGCCACGCTCGCGCCCGACGCGGCCCGCCAGCGCCGCGAGCGCATCGGTCCCACCGGTCGCCCGCTGCCGTACTTCCCGATCCCCGGCCCGCTGACCGACCACGGCCCCGCGAAGATCATCGCGATGTGCAACCAGAAGGGTGGCGTCGGCAAGACGACGTCGACCATCAACCTGGGTGCCGCGCTCGCGGAGTACGGCCGCCGGGTCCTGCTCGTCGACTTCGACCCGCAGGGCGCCCTCTCGGTCGGCCTCGGTGTGAACCCGATGGAGCTCGACCTCACGGTCTACAACCTGCTCATGGAGCGGGGCATGTCGGCCGACGAGGTGCTGCTGAAGACGGCGGTCCCCAACATGGACCTGCTGCCGAGCAACATCGACCTTTCGGCGGCCGAGGTCCAGCTGGTCTCCGAGGTCGCGCGCGAGTCGACGCTCCAGCGGGCGCTGAAGCCGCTGATGGCCGACTACGACTACATCGTGATCGACTGCCAGCCCTCGCTCGGTCTGCTCACGGTGAACGCCCTGACGGCCGCGCACAAGGTGATCGTGCCGCTGGAGTGCGAGTTCTTCGCCCTGCGAGGTGTCGCCCTGCTCACCGAGACCATCGAGAAGGTCCAGGAGCGGCTCAACCCCGAGCTGGAGCTCGACGGCATCCTCGCCACGATGTACGACTCGCGCACCGTGCACAGCAGAGAGGTGCTCGCGCGTGTCGTCGAGGCGTTCGACGACCACGTCTACCACACGGTCATCGGGCGCACGGTCCGCTTCCCGGAGACCACGGTCGCCGGTGAGCCGATCACCACGTACGCCTCCAACTCCGTCGGCGCCGCCGCCTACCGCCAGCTCGCCAGGGAGGTGCTCGCCCGGTGTCACGCCGAGTGAGTCTGCCGGGGGCCGACGAACTCTTCCGTACGACAGGGGGAATGGCGCTGCAGCCGTCCACTCCCCGGCGGGGGCCGGGCGGGGAAGCCCGTGTGCCCGCTCCCGCCGGGGACAGCGACGGGGCGGCCACCGCAGAGGACGCGCCGCCGTCCGTGCCCGTGCAGGGCGGTGACGGCGAGGGGTCCGAGCATGTGGCCGCGGACGCCGAGTCCGACGGTGAGCAGCCGCGCAGTCGCTCCGCCGCGGCGGGGGCCGAGCGGGCCGCTGCCGCCGGGCGGCAGCCGAGGCCGCAGGAAGGTTCTGCCACCGCCGCGCCCCGCAAGAAGGGGCGGGCCTCCGGGCGCCGGCCCAGTGGGCGGGAGCGGCACGACGAGAAGATCACCGTGTATGTCTCCGCCGAGGAGCTGATGGATCTCGAACACGCGCGGTTGGTGCTGCGCGGGGAGCACGGGCTGGCCGTCGACCGTGGGCGGATCGTGCGGGAGGCGGTCGCCGTGGTCCTGGCGGATCTGGAGTCCCGAGGGGACGCGAGCATCCTCGTGCGACGGCTGCGCGGGCGGTAGGGGTAGCCTGCGGGGGCTATGACCTCGTCTGACTCCTCTGGCTCCGGCTCGGCTTCCGGTGCGTCCGGTGGTCGTCGGCGTGCGCTGGGGAGGGGGGCGCTGGCTCCGCCCTCGGCTTCGCCGGTCGAGCCGATCTCGAGCGAGTCCTCGGTCGAGGAGCGCTCTTCGGCTTCGAGCGAGTTCTCGGTCGAGGAGCGCTCTTCGGCCGAGGCCGATGGGCACCACGCGGGCGGGGCCGATGAGGCTCCCTCCGCTGTCGAACCCGAAGCGGCGGCCGACGACGGGGTCTTCAAGGTTCGGCTCGCCAACTTCGAGGGGCCCTTCGACCTGCTGCTGCAGCTGATCTCCAAGCACAAGCTGGACGTCACCGAAGTGGCCCTCTCCAAGGTCACCGACGAGTTCATGGCGCACATCAGAGCCATGGGGCCGGACTGGGACCTCGACGAGACCACCGAGTTCCTCGTCGTGGCCGCGACGCTGCTGGATCTGAAGGCGGCGCGACTGCTGCCCGCCGCCGAGGTCGAGGACGAGGCGGACCTCGCGCTTCTCGAAGCCCGGGACCTGCTGTTCGCGCGGCTGCTGCAGTACCGCGCGTACAAACAGATCGCGGAGATCTTCAACCGGCGGCTGGACGAGGAGGGGCGGCGCTATCCCCGGACCGTCGGGCTGGAGCCGCAGCACGCCGAGCTGTTGCCCGAGGTGGTCATCAGCATCGGGGCGGAAGGATTCGCCAAGCTGGCGGTGAAGGCGATGCAGCCGAAGCCGAAGCCGCAGGTGTACGTCGACCACATCCACGCGCCGCTGGTGAGCGTGCAGGAGCAGGCCGGGATCGTCGTGGCCCGGCTGAAGGAGTTGGGCGAGGCCTCCTTCCGGGTGCTCGTCGAGGACACCGACGACACGCTCACTGTCGTCGCCCGGTTCCTCGCGCTGCTGGAGCTCTACCGGGAGAAGGCCGTGGCCCTCGATCAGGAGACCGCGCTCGGGGATCTGATCGTGCGGTGGACCGGCGGGGACGGGGACGCGGAGCCCGTGGTCACGGACGAGTTCGACCGGCCGCCCGAGCCGCCCAAGGACGAGCCGTCCAAGGACGAGCCGCGCAAGGAGGAGAAGGCGTGAGCGAGGAGAGAACCGAGCCGCCCGCGGGGCTGCGTACCGTCGCCGGCCTCGACCTCAAGCCCGCCCTGGAGGCCGTCCTCATGGTCGTGGACGAACCCGCGACGGTGGAGCACCTGAGCAAGATCCTGGAGCGGCCGAAGCGGCAGATCTCCAAGGCGCTCCGGGAGCTGGCCGACGAGTACGCGGCGCAGGGGCGTGGCTTCGAGCTGCGGCTGATCGCCGGAGGGTGGCGGTTCTACACCCGGCCCGAGTACGCCGCCGCCGTCGAGCGGTTCGTGCTCGACGGGCAGCAGGCCCGGCTGACCCAGGCCGCGCTGGAGACGCTGGCCGTGGTCGCGTACCGGCAGCCGGTGAGCCGCAGCAGGGTCTCGGCCGTGCGCGGAGTCAACTGCGACGGGGTCATGCGCACCCTCCTGCAGCGGGGGCTGGTCGAGGAGGCGGGCGCGGAACCCGAAACAGGTGCGATCCTGTACAGGACGACGAACTACTTCCTGGAGCGGATGGGCCTGCGCGGCCTGGACGAGCTCCCGGAGCTCGCGCCCTTCCTCCCGGAGGCGGAGGCGATCGAGGCCGAGACCCAGGAAGCCGTACCGTCGTTCGATCCGGACGCTCCGGATTCCGAGGACGCAGACGACAAGACGGAACTTTGATGCGAAGCAGCAGCGGCAGGAACAGCAGCGGAAACAACGGCGGGAGCCGTGGTGGCAACAGCGGCGGCCGCGGTGGGAACAGCGGTGGCCGCAGTGGGAACAGCGGTGGCCGCGGCGGGAGCAGCGGTGGTCGCGGTAATTACCGCGGTGCCGGGAACGACCGCGACGACAGGCAGGGCGGCCGGCCGAAGAAGCCGCGCCCCGAGGAGCGTCGCTACGACGTGGGCCCCGGCGCCTCCCCGGAAGGGCCGAAGTCAGGGCGCGGCGCCTCCGCGCGCGGAGGCGCCAAGGGCGGACCCCGGCAGGGCCAGGGCACCGGGCGGGGCCGTTCCGTGCCGGCCACCTCCCGTGAGTACGACGCGCGGGCCGAGGAGCGCAACCGGGAGCGGTACGCGGGCAAGAAGGACGTCAAGCTGCCCAAGACCTTCCCGGGCGCCGAGCAGGAGGGCGAGCGGCTGCAGAAGATCCTCGCACGCGCGGGCTACGGCTCGCGGCGGGCCTGCGAGGAGCTGATCGAGCAGGCGCGGGTCGAGGTCAACGGCGAGATCGTGCTGGAGCAGGGCAAGCGGGTCGACCCGGAGAAGGACGAGGTCAAGGTCGACGGGCTGACCGTCGCCACGCAGTCGTACCAGTTCTTCTCGTTGAACAAGCCGGCCGGTGTCGTCTCGACGATGGAGGACAACGAGGGCCGGCAGTGCCTCGGCGACTATGTGACCAACCGCGAGACGCGGCTGTTCCACGTCGGGCGGCTCGACACCGAGACCGAGGGTGTCATCCTGCTCACCAACCACGGTGAGCTGGCGCACCGGCTGACCCACCCCAAGTACGGCGTGAAGAAGGTCTATCTCGCGCACATCGTCGGCCCCATCCCGCGCGACCTGGGCAAGCGGCTCAAGGACGGCATCCAGCTGGAGGACGGGTACGCGCGCGCGGACCACTTCCGGGTCGTCGAGCAGACCGGCAAGAACTACCTCGTCGAGGTGACCCTGCACGAGGGGCGCAAGCACATCGTGCGCCGGATGCTGGCGGAGGCCGGCTTCCCGGTCGACAAGCTGGTGCGGGTCGCCTTCGGGCCGATCACCCTCGGCGACCAGAAGTCGGGCTGGCTGCGCCGCCTGTCCAACACCGAGGTCGGGATGCTGATGCAGGAGGTCGACCTCTAGAGCCTCCGCCGTGTTCGAGCAGTGGGCCGGTCCCGGCTTTGCCATCGGGGCCGGCCCTTTGC
Source organism: Streptomyces sp. NPDC002787 (assembly GCF_053592095.1). Classification (NCBI taxonomy): domain Bacteria; kingdom Bacillati; phylum Actinomycetota; class Actinomycetes; order Kitasatosporales; family Streptomycetaceae; genus Streptomyces; species Streptomyces sp. NPDC002787. Next base: position 30,519 of record NZ_JBSFVC010000016.1, read on the forward strand.
CGTCCCCGGCGCCGCTCTTGGCGACGTTCTTGGCTTTCCTTTCCCCGTAAAAGGGTTGTGCCCAGGCGCCCGCGCTTTTATAGTCGATATGACTATTAGTCATCGTGACCATAAAGGGGGTGGTGGAGATGACCTCACCCGAGGGATACGACAAGTACGCCTACGAACCCTTCGCCGTCACCGTCGACCTGGCCGTCTTCACCGTCCGCGCGGGCGCCCTGCAGGTGCTGCTCGTCGAGCGCGGGCAGGAGCCGTATGCGGGCCGCTGGGCGCTGCCCGGCGGGTTCGTGCTGCCGGACGAGTCCGCGGAGGAGGCCGCCTGGCGCGAGCTGGCGGAGGAGACCGGCGTCAAGGACGTCGCCGGGCTTCACCTGGAGCAGTTGCGGACCTACAGCGAGCCCGGCAGAGATCCCCGGATGCGGGTCGTCACCGTCGCGTTCGCCGCGCTGTTCCCGGACCCGCCCGTCCCGCACGGCGGAGGTGACGCGGCACAGGCCCAGTGGCTGCGGTTCAACGCCATCGGTCCGCTCGCCTTCGACCACGACCGCATCCTCGCCGACGCCCACGAACGCGTCGGCGCCAAGCTCGAGTACACCTGTCTCGCCACCTCCTTCTGTCCGCCCGAGTTCACGCTTGGCGAGCTGCAGCAGGTCTACGAGACCGTGTGGGGCACTCCGCTCGACCGGCCCAACTTCCGGCGCAAGGTGCTGGCCACGCCGGGCTTCGTCGAACAGGTGCCCGGCGCCGCCCGCCTGACCGGCGGCCGCGGCAAGCCCGCCGCGCTGTATCGAGCGGGAGGGGCCACCGCCCTGCACCCGCCCCTGCTGCGACCCACCACGGAAGGACGGCCCTGATGACCATGACGCTGCGTACGAAGCGCTCCGCCACCGGCTCCCTGATCGGACTCGCCCTCGGAGACGCCCTCGGCTTCCCGACGGAGTTCAACGACGTCCCGTCGATCCTCGCCAAGTGCGGCCCCTGGCGGAGCATGGAGCTGCCCAAGCCCGCGATCGTCACCGACGACACCCAGATGACGCTGGCGCTGGGGCACGGGCTGCGCGCGGCCATGGACCGAGGGGTGCTCGCCCCCGAAGCCCTGGTGCGGGCCGTCCGCAAGGAGTTCGTGGAGTGGTCCCGCTCCCCGGAGAACAACCGCGCCCCCGGCCACACCTGCATGGTCGCCTGCGAGCTCCTCGCGGTCGACCGGCACCCCTGGCAGTTCGCCAGCCAGATCCACTCCAAGGGCTGCGGCGCCAACATGCGGGTCGCGCCCCTCGGCCTGATCGGCCCGCTCAGCGACGAACAGCGCGCGGGGGCCGCCCAGTTGCAGGCCGCCCTCACCCACGGCCATCCCACCGCGCTCGCCGCCTCCGACCTCACCGCCCACGCGATACGGCTGCTGGCCCAGGGCGCCGAACCCATGGGTCTGATCGGCCGGCTGCGTTCGTACGCGTACGAGAACCGCTCCCGGTACCACGCGCGCTGGCTCGGCGACCTGTGGACCTACAGCCAGGACCCCTCGCCCGAGCACTACATCGCCCGGGGCTGGGACGAGTGCCTGGAGGCCCTGGACCGCGTCCAGCGGGCCCTGCGGCTCCCGTCGCCCGAGGAGGACCCGTGCCTGGCCACCGGGGACGGCTGGATCGCCGAGGAGGCCCTCGCCACCGGGCTGCTGTGCTTCCTACTCTTCGTCGACGAGCCCGTCACCGCGCTGCGCCGCGCCGCCTGCACCCAGGGCGACTCGGACTCCATCGCCTGCCTCACCGGTGCCTTCGCGGGCGCCTACCACGGCCCGGACGCCTGGCCGGCCGGGTGGGCCGACCGGATCGAGTACCAGAGCGACCTCGTGTCGTTGGGGGCCCTCTGGGACGCTTGAGGGCATGACCGACACCCTCGACATCGACCTGGCTCCCGTGGTCGCCGAACAGCCCGACCCCCTGCTGTTCGCCACCGTCTCCGGAGCCCATCTCTACGGCTTCCCCTCGCGCGACTCGGACGTCGACCTGCGCGGAGTGCATCTGCTGCCCACGGCCGAACTGGTCGGGCTGCGCGAGCCGGAGGAGACCCGGTCGAGGATGTGGGACCGGGACGGCGTCGAGATGGATCTCGTCACGCACGATCTGCGCAAGTTCGCACGGCTGTTGCTGCGCCGCAACGGCTATGTGCTGGAGCAGTTGCTCTCCCCGCTCGTCGTCCACACCAGCGAGGCGCACCGCGAACTGATCGCGCTCGCCCCCGGGGTCCTCACCCGCCATCACGCCCACCACTACCGGGGATTCGCCATCACCCAGTGGCGCCTCTTCGAGAAGACCGGTGAACTCAAGCCGCTGCTCTACACGTTCCGGGTGCTGCTCACCGGCATCCACCTGATGCGCAGCGGCGAGGTGCAGGCCCATCTGCCCACCCTGCTGCCCCGGATCGACGAGGCCCCCGCCTATCTGCCGGAGCTCGTCGCGGCGAAGGCGGCCCAGGAGCACGGCAAGGCGGACGTCGACCAGGAGCGCGTCGCGGAGGACGTGGAGCGGCTGCACGGGGTGCTCGACGAGGAGCAGGCGCTGTCAGTGCTGCCGGAGAACCCGTCCGCGTACGCCGCCCTGCACGACTTCGTCGTCCGGGTCCGCCTGGACGGGCTGAAGGGCTGAGACCTCCCGCACGGCTGAGACGTCCCGCACCGCTGAGACGTCCCGCAGGGCTGAGGCACGCCGGGTCCGGACGACGAAGTCCTCGACCCGGGGCCGGTCCGGCTCCGCCGGCAGCGGGCTGCGCGACGCCGCCTCCTCGGCCTCCGCCGCCAGCCGGGTCATCCAGGACTCGACGCCGGACCACGGCATTTCGCCGCGCTTCACCGCCAGCAGGGGCTCGCGCTGGTCGCCCACGTCGATGATCAGCGTGCCCGTGCGCAGCAGGTCCCGGCAGCTCATCAGGAGGCGCAGCAGATGCATGGCGTGCTTCCAGCGGGGGGCGCCGTGCGTGCGGATGTCCGCGTCGAGCTTCTTGCGCTGGCCGAGGGCGTAGCGGGCGAACGTCTCGTGGGCCTGTCGGGAGAGGAACGCCTCGCGCAGGGCCAGCAGTTCCCTGCCCGTGGCGTCGACGTGCTCCACCAGGGGGGAGTGCAGGCACTCCAGGATGTTCGGGTTGGCGCGCAGAGCCAGATTGCAGAAGCGCTCCAGCTCCCAGCTGAACTGCTCCTCCGCGGGCCCCTCCACATGGGTCGGCGGCTTCTCGAAGCGCCAGAACAGCTCGGTGGGAGCCAGGAAGACACCCCGCAGGTCCGTGTCGCTGCCGTCCGTCGCGAGACCGAAGGCGCGCGAACCCATCACACAGGCGTAGATCGTGTGGTCACGGACCAGGGCGTGCGGGTGTGGGGGCTGCATGCCCGGGAGCGTACGTGGTGGCTCAGGCCAGCTGAATCGAATTTCCCGCGACCTTGATCTCCTCGGCGGGCAGTGCCTCGGTGGCCGGACCCCGCGCCACCGCCCCGTCCGTGATCTTGAACTTGCTGCCGTGGCAGGCGCAGTCGATCGTCTCGTCGGAGACGCTGCTGACGATGCAGCCCTGGTGTGTGCAGACCGCCGAGAAGGCCCTGAAGTCGCCCTCCTCGGGCTGGGTCACGACGACCTTCCGGTCCGTGAAGATCCTGCCGCCGCCCACCGGGATGTCGGCCGTCCTCGCCAGCTCCTCACCGGCGCCCGTGCCGGCGTCGCCGGGCGAGGCCTCCTCCACGCGGTCGCCGCTGTTGTCGTCGCCGGACCCCCCGCACCCCGTGAGCAGTGCCGCCGTGCCCGCGGCAGCCGTCGCCAGAACCGTGCGCCGCGTCGAATCCATCGTCATGTCGTCACTCCGAACGTGCGGAAGAGCCGGCCGGGGAGTCGCCCCGAGCGGAGCAGCGGCATCTTCGCACTGAAAGCACCGAAGAATAAACAACCCAGGAGAGAGTGCCGCAAAAGGAGCGATTCGTGCATCCGGAAGCCGAGGGGGTCGAGGGTCATGAGCAGCTCCCTGGGAAACGTCGTCGGTCGCGCGGTAGCTGACCACCGACGTCGACCGTGCCGCTGACGCCGGCACCACGGCGCCTCCGCCGGGGCCCGGGCGTCTCGGCAGGCGGGCGTCGCGTCCCGGCTCGGAGCGGGCTGACTAGGCTGGTTGTACAGAGAGCCGGGATGTACATCAGCGAGGAGCACAGCCGTGGCGGTACGAGCGGTCCGGGGCGCCGTCCAACTCGAGCGGGATGAGGCGGGGCACATGGACGAGCAGGTCGGCGAGCTGCTGACCGCGGTCCTGGAGCGCAACGGGCTCACCCCGGACGACCTGATCAGCATCTGGTTCACGGCCACCCCCGACCTGCACAGCGACTTCCCGGCCGCCGCGGCCCGCAAGCTCGGCATCGTCGACGTGCCCCTGATCTGCGCGCAGGAGCTGGACATCGAGGGCGCCATGCCCCGGGTGGTACGGATCCTCGCGCACATCGAGTCCGACCGGCCCCGCTCCGAGATCGCCCACGTGTACCTGGGGGCCGCGGCCGCACTCCGCAAGGACATCGCCCAGTGAGGACCGCCCTCGTCATCGGCACCGGGCTGATCGGCACCTCCGCCGCCCTCGCCCTCGCCCAGCGCGGCGTGACCGTCCACCTGAGCGACCACGACCCCGAGCAGGCCCGTACGGCGGCCGCGCTCGGCGCCGGCACCGACGAGGTGCCCGACGCCCCGGTGGACCTCGCGATCGTCGCCGCCCCGCCCGCCCACGTGGCCGCGACCCTCGCCGACGCCATGCGCCGGGGCCTCGCGCGCGGGTACCTGGACGTCGCCTCCGTCAAGGGCGGCCCCCGCCGGGAGCTGGAGGAGCTGGGCCTCGACCTCTCCTCCTACATCGGCTCGCACCCCATGTCCGGCCGCGAGAAGTCAGGCCCGCTGGCCGCCACCGGGGACCTCTTCGAGGGCCGCCCCTGGGTGCTGACGCCCACCCGGGACACCGACACCGAGGTCCTGAACCTGGCGCTGGAGCTGATCTCGCACTGCCGGGCCGTCCCGGTGGTCATGGACGCCGACGCCCACGACCGGGCCGTCGCCCTCGTCTCCCACATGCCGCACCTGGTCTCCAGCCTGGTCGCCGCTCGCCTGGAGCACGCCGAGGAGTCGGCCGTACGGCTGTGCGGGCAGGGCATCCGGGACGTGACCCGGATCGCCGCCTCCGACCCGCGCATGTGGATCGACATCCTCTCCGCCAACCCCGGCCCGGTCGCCGACCTCCTCGCCGACGTCTCCGCCGACCTCGACGAGACGGTCCAGGCCCTGCGCGCCCTACAGGCCTCCGACGAGGCCAAGCGCCGCGAGGGCGTCATCGGCATCGAGGACGTCCTGCGCCGCGGCAACGCCGGTCAGGTCCGCGTCCCGGGCAAGCACGGGTCCGCTCCGCGCGCCTACGAGGTCGTGGCCGTCCTGATCGACGACCAGCCGGGGCAGCTGGCCCGTATCTTCGCCGACGCGGGGGCCGCCGGGATCAACATCGAGGACGTCCGCATCGAGCACGCCACCGGCCAGCAGGCGGGTCTGGTGCAGCTGATGGTGGAGCCGAAGGCGGCGGTGGTGCTGACGGGGGCGTTGCGCGAGCGGGGCTGGGCGATCCGGCAGTAGGGACGGGTGCGGGGGTGTGGGGCCGACGTGGTCTGGCCCCCGCTTCGGCCCGAACGGCCTCGTCCGCAAGCGCCGGACGGGCTGGAGGCGCCGCCGGACGGGCTGGAGGGGCGGCCGGACGGGCTACGCGCACCCAGTACCCTTGTCCGGGGCGCTTTCCCGTCCCGCCCCACCACCTCGGACCAGGAAAGGTGCTCCCCAGTGGAACGCGCCACAGTGATCGTTGCCATCGACGGCCCCTCCGGCACGGGCAAGTCGAGCACCTCGAAGGCCGTGGCCGCGCAGCTCGGGCTGAGCTATCTGGACACGGGCGCCCAGTACCGGGCGATCACCTGGTGGATGGTCAACAACGGCATCGACATAGAGGACCCCTCCGCGATCGCCGCCGTCGCCGGTAAGCCGGACATCGTCTCCGGTACCGACCCGTCCGCGCCGACCATCACGGTCGACGGCACGGACGTCGCCGGCCCGATCCGCACTCAGGAGGTCACCTCCAAGGTCAGCGCGGTCAGCGCCGTACCGGAGGTGCGGGCCCGGATCACCGAGCTGCAGCGCTCCATCGCGTCGGGCGCGGAGAACGGCATCGTCGTCGAGGGCCGCGACATCGGTACGACCGTGCTGCCGGACGCCGACCTGAAGGTCTTCCTCACCGCCTCCCCGGAGGCCCGCGCCGCCCGCCGCAGCGGTGAGCTCAAGGGATCCGACGTCCAGGCGACCCGCGAGGCCCTCCTCAAGCGGGACGCGGCCGACTCCAGCCGGAAGACCTCGCCGCTCGCCAAGGCGGACGACGCGGTCGAGGTGGACACCTCGGACCTCACCCTCCAGCAGGTCATCGAGTGCGTGGTCACGCTCATCGAGGAGAAGCGGGCGGGGAAGTGACTGCTCCCTCCGAGATGGGTGCCGAGGTCGGGCGGCGCATCGGCGTCGGCCTGATGTACGGGCTGTGGAAACCGCGCGTGCTGGGCGCCTGGCGGGTCCCCACGACCGGTCCGGTGATCCTCGCCGTCAACCACTCCCACAACATCGACGGCCCGATGGTCATGGGCGTGGCACCTCGCCCGACGCACTTCCTGATCAAGAAGGAGGCGTTCATCGGTCCCCTCGACCCGTTCCTGCTCGCCATCGGGCAGGTGAAGGTGGACCGTTCGACCGCCGACCGCACCGCCATCACCCAGGCGCTCGACATCCTGGCCGACGGCGGTGTGCTGGGCATCTTCCCGGAGGGCACCCGGGGCGAGGGCGACTTCGCCTCGCTGCGGGCCGGGCTCTCCTACTTCGCCGTGCGCAGCGGGGCGCCGATCGTCCCGGTCGCCGTACTGGGAAGCACGGAGCGGCGCGGACGGTTGATAAAGGGGCTGCCCCCGCTGCGCTCCCGTGTCGACGTCGTCTTCGGCGACCCGTTCGAGGCGGGCGACGGCAGCGGACGGCGGACCCGCAAGGCGCTCGACGAGGCCACCGAGCGCATCCAGAAGCAGCTCGGCGCGCATCTGGACCATGCCCGGCGGCTCACCGGCCGCCGGTAAAACGCCGGGCGTCCGATCGGGCGCTGGGCGACACTGAGTAGTGGATCAGCCGACGGAAACCCGGCCGCTCCACCGATCACCACGATGAACTACGAGGTACGGACTTCATGAACGACCAGTTTCCCTCCGAGCACGAGCACGGAGAGCTTGGCGACGCCGAGTACGCGGAGTTCATGGAGCTCGCCGCGGAAGAGGGCTTCGACATCGAGGACGTCGAGGGCGCGATCGAGGAGGCGGGTCACGGCCCGCTGCCCGTCCTCGCCGTCGTCGGCCGCCCGAACGTGGGCAAGTCGACCCTGGTGAACCGCATCATCGGCCGCCGGGAGGCGGTCGTCGAGGACAAGCCCGGCGTCACCCGTGACCGCGTCACCTACGAGGCCGAGTGGGCGGGCCGCCGCTTCAAGGTCGTCGACACCGGCGGATGGGAGCAGGACGTCCTCGGCATCGACGCCTCCGTCGCCGCCCAGGCCGAGTACGCCATCGAGGCCGCCGACGCGGTCGTCTTCGTCGTCGACGCCAAGGTCGGCGTCACCGACACCGACGAGGCCGTCGTCCGGCTGCTCCGCAAGGCCAACAAGCCCGTGGTGCTCTGCGCCAACAAGGTCGACGGCCCGAGCGGCGAGGCCGACGCGACCGCTCTGTGGGCCCTCGGCATCGGCGAGCCGCACCCGGTCTCCTCGCTTCACGGCCGCGGCACCGGCGACATGCTGGACGCCGTCCTGGAGGCCCTGCCGGAAGCGCCCGCGCAGAGCTTCGGCACGGCCGTGGGCGGCCCGCGCCGCATCGCCCTGATCGGCCGCCCGAACGTGGGCAAGTCCTCCCTCCTCAACAAGGTGGCGAACGAGGAGCGCGTCGTCGTCAACGAGCTCGCAGGCACCACCCGTGACCCGGTCGACGAGCTGATCGAACTCGGTGGCGTCACCTGGAAGTTCGTCGACACGGCGGGTATCCGCAAGCGCGTCCACCTCCAGCAGGGCGCCGACTACTACGCCTCGTTGCGCACCGCCGCCGCCGTCGAGAAGGCGGAGGTGGCCGTGATCCTCATCGACGCCTCCGAGTCCATCTCGGTCCAGGACCAGCGGATCGTGACCATGGCCGTCGAGGCGGGCCGCGCGATGGTCATCGCGTACAACAAGTGGGACACCCTCGACGAGGAGCGCCGCTACTACCTGGAGCGGGAGATCGAGACCGAGTTCGGTCAGGTCGCCTGGGCGCCCCGGGTCAATGTCTCGGCGCGCACCGGCCGGCACATGGAGAAGCTGGTCCCCGCGATCGAGACCGCCCTCGCCGGCTGGGAGACCCGCGTCCCGACGGGCCGGCTGAACGCCTTCCTCGGTGAGCTGGTCGCCGCCCACCCGCACCCGATCCGGGGCGGCAAGCAGCCCCGCATCCTCTTCGGCACCCAGGCCGGCACCAAGCCCCCGCGCTTCGTCCTCTTCGCCTCCGGCTTCATCGAGGCGGGCTACCGCCGCTTCATCGAGCGCCGTCTGCGCGAGGAGTTCGGCTTCGAGGGCACCCCGATCCACATCTCGGTCCGGGTGCGCGAGAAGCGCGGCAAGAAGAAGTAGGAAGAAGTAGGAAGAAGTAGACAGCGGCCGTACGGCACCTGCCAGCAGTACGACATGAAGAGGCGGCCACCCGGACATCCGGGTGGCCGCCTCTTCATGTGCCCGCTTCAAAGACCTCGGCGTGGGCCCGGCGGGAGCGGGGAGGGGATGTGGTGCATCCCCGTGTGCCCGGTGGGGATGCGTCCGACCGGCTGCCACATGGCGGTCGTCGTGGCCGTGTGACCGGGCTGGCTCTCGCGCTGCGTGGCCAGATGCCCCGCCGCGTGCCGGGCACCGTACGAACCGGAGTTGTACGACCCCGTACCGCGCTGTCCGCCCGAGCCGTGCGAGATGGTCCCGAAGCCCGTGAACCCCAGCTCCTCCTCCCCGTGCCGGTCTCCCGGCAGGGCCCGATACGCTTTGACCCACTCCGCGTAGAGCGAGTCGTAGATGGGCGTGGCCGATGGGCCGCCCGAAGGTTCCTGAGTCGGCCGCATGGACGGGATCGACTGGTAGGACTGGCGGCGAGGAACGTCGTATGCGTGCACGTCTGTGCCAACGACCCCACTGCGCAAGGGATGCGCTACCTCCACCATTCAGCCTCCGGAAAGGCACCCCCGGTGAAGTGATCAGGTACCGGCCAGCGGCAGGGTGGCGGCCACCAGCTTCCCGTTCGCCGCGGCCTTGTCGAGCGCGTCCCGCAGCAGATCCTCCCGCGGCTGCCGCCCGATCGACCCCACCGGCGCCGCGAACATCAGCACCTGCTGGTGCTTGTTCGCCGCCGCCCGCCACGCGTCGGCGACCTGCAGCGCCTGATGTGCCTGCCACCACGCGACCGGCGAACCACCGGAGCCACCCGGCTGCAGGATGGCGTGCAGCTGCCCCATGGCGAGCAGGACGGACCAGCCGTGCAGCACGGGCGGGACGGAGTCGATCTGGGGGAGCGGCATGAAGCCCTGCTCGATGAGCAGCGGCAGGAAGTCGTCGCCCGCCCCGGACGTGCCCGGGCGCGCGATGGGGGCGGTCGGCTCGACGACCAGTGCCGGGTGCAACTCGCCGCTGAGCAGGATCAGTCCGCTGGTGACACCGAGCACGGCCTGCTCCGGCGCGGCCTGGGCCGGGCTGTCCCCGACGATGGAACGGGCGGCGCCCTGCAGCTGCTCCTCGGTGACCTGGACGACCTGGGAGGGCAGGCAGGTGGCGTGGGCGAAGGCGAGCACGGCGGTCTCGTCGCCGACGAAGAGGACGGTGCTGGTGCTCTCCTGCTCGGAGTCGCCGGGGGTGCGGCACGACGTGCAGTCGTAGCCGCCGGGGGCGTTCTCGCCGGCGAGCAGCCGGTCGGCTTCTTCGTCGCCGATCTCGGCGCGTACCTCGTCGCTGACCTCGAGCATGCGCGGCACGGGTGGCTCCTCGGGATGCGGTGCGTGTCGGTGCCGGGTGGCGCCCGGCCCATGAGCGCGGAGGTTCCGGCTCATGAAGAAGACAACGGACGATCTGTGGCCGGAGTCACGCTCGACGACGAACGGAATCGAACCATCAGGCGCGCAGGGTGAGTCCACGGGCGGAATCGGTTACTCCGCGCCAACTTCCCAAGGGCACGGCGGAGTTGACCTGGTGAAGTGGGTCACAGAGCGCCGGAGGCGCTGGCCGATATATCCGGAAATCAGGGAATGAAGTGGGTGGCCGAAACTGGCTGCTACTCCGGGTAACGGTGAACTGGCCTCGCACGACAAGCGATTCCTTGCTGACAACCCGCCACTCTCCCTAGATTCCCGGCCGTGTGCAGCGAGCACCGCTCGGGTACGTCCGTCGGCCGCGCAGAGTCAGACAGCGCGCAGCACCACCTCGGCGGACGGGGCGGAGCGCGACACCCGCGTCCGTGCGCGGGAAGCGCCCCGCCTTGGGGGATCCCGGGTCCGTGGAGAGGGATCTTCATGTCCGGATGTGGCGATACCACGCGCGGTAGCGCTCGAAAGACGCGTACGACGGCGGTCCTCGCCGGGGCGGCACTCCTCGCCCCGCTCGGACTCCTGACCGTCACCGGCACCGCCTCGGCCGCCGACAGCGGAGTGTGGGACCGCATCGCCAAGTGCGAGAGCGGCGGCAACTGGCACATCAACACCGGCAACGGCTACTACGGCGGCCTCCAGTTCGCCGCCACCACCTGGCGTGCCTACGGCGGCACCGCCTACGCGGCCACCGCCGACAAGGCCTCCAAGACCCAGCAGATCGCGATCGCCACCAAGGTCCAGCGAGCCCAGGGCTGGGGAGCGTGGCCCACATGCTCCCAGCGCGCCGGAGCGTACGGCGGCGCGCCCGCCGCGCCCTCGACGAAGTCCACCCAGCCGACCAGGTCGACCGGTTCCGGGAAGACGGCCGGGACGGCTTCCTCGAACCCGCCGGCGCGCTCCACCGGCCACCCCGACCGCGGCTCGTCCCGCGGTGACTACACGGTCCGGCAGGGCGACTCGCTGAGCGGCATCGCCGCCCGGCACCAGACCACCTGGCGGCAGGTCTACGCCGCCAACAAGGCCGTCATCGGCGGCGACCCCAACCTGATCGTGCCCGGACAGCGCCTCGACCTCTGACCGCTCCACCGGCCCTCACGGCACTTCCCCCGCCTCGCCGCCGAATGCCAGTGTCCCGCGCCGGAGTTCGTACACGAGAGCGGTCGGCGCCTCGCGCAGTGCCGGTGGCAGGCGCTGTTCGGCGACGATGACACAGGCGTCGAGGCCGCTCAGCAGTTCGTACGTGCGGGCCGCGACCGCCGGTGACATGCCCTGGGTGGGCTCGTCGACGAGGACGACACGCGCGCGGGACAGCAGGGCACGGGCGAGGGCGAGCATGCGCTGCTCGCCGCCGGAGAGGGTGCCGGCGCGGCGGGGGAGCAGCGGTTCGAGGTGAGGGTAGGCGCGCAGGGCGTACGAGACGTCCGGCGCGGCGAGTTCTATGTTCTCGCGCACGGTGAGCGAGCCGAAGACGGCCCGTCGCTCCGGGACGAGGACGAGGCCCCGCCGGGCGCGCTCGTGGGCCGGCGTCCGCGTGACGTCGGCCCCGTCCCACACCACGGCGCCGCCGGAGAGCGGGACCGTGCCGGCGAGGGCCCGCAGCGCGGTCGTACGGCCGGAGCCGTTGCGGCCGAGCAGGACGGTCAGGCCGGGGCCCGGGGCGGCGAGGGTCAGGCCGTGCAGGGCTTCCAGGGGGCCGTAGCGGACGCGGGCGTGCCGGAGGGAGATGAGGGTCATCGTCCGGCCGCCGGGTCGAGCGGGTCGGGTGCGCCCGGTGAACGCAGGACGTGGCCGGTGGGGCCGGAGGTGACGATCCGGCCCGCCGCCATGACGTGCACGACGTCCGCGAGGTCCGCGACGAGGTCGAGGTCGTGCTCCACGACGAGCAGGGCCATGCCGTCGTCGGCGAGGGCGCGCAGCACGCGGGTGAGGGCGGCCACCTCGGCCGTGTCGAGCCCGGCGGCGGGCTCGTCGAGCAGCAGTACGTGCGGACTCCCGGCGAGCGCCCGCGCCACCTCGACCCGCCGCAGTGTCCCGGTCGGCAGCCCGGCGGCGGGCGACGCCCGCACCGGCCCGTCCAGCCCGAACAGCCGCAGCGCCCGCTCCACGGCCGCGGGGTCGCCGACCCGCCCCTGCTCGGCGCCCACCCTGACATTCTCGGCCACGGTCAACGACGGGAAAACAGCCAGCTGTTGGAACGTCCGTGCGACACCGAGCCGCGTACGGGCATGCGCCGGCAACCGCGTGACGTCCCGCCCGCCGAGGCGCACATGTCCGGCGCCGGGCCGCAGCGTTCCGGCGAGACAGTGGAAGAGGGTGCTCTTTCCGGCCCCGTTGGGCCCCACGACGGCACTGACCCGTCCCGGGAGGACATCGAGATCCACGCCGTCGAGGGCGGTGAACTCGCCGTAGCGGAGGTGAAGGCCGCGGGCTTGGAGGCGGGGGCCGGGAGGAGGACCGGAGAGCGCGGCGCTGTGGGGAGGGGTGGGCCTGGACGGCTGAAGGGGGCGGCGGTTCGGGGCGACCTCGGGTTCGCGTCGGGGGTGGAGGCCGGCGTGCCGAGGGGGTGGTTGCTCCGGAGTGGGGGGCTGCTCCCCGCCGCGGGCGGACACCGCCGTGGCCCCGCCCGGAGCGGTAGGCCTCCGCCGGTCCACCCGAGCCGGTGTGCCCGCCCGCCCCCGCACCCGCTCCCTGGCCCGTACCCCCGTCGGCGTCAGCTCGCTCCGCCGCCCCGCCCCGGATCGCAGCCGTACGACCCCCGCGCGCACCGCCTCGTACGGGCCGCCGGGGAAGCGGCCCACCAGGACCGCGAGGACGCCGATCACCGCTGCCGCGACGCCTCCCCTCGTGCCTGCGTCGAGCCCCACCAGCAGGGCGGCCGCCGCTAGGGCGCCGAGCGTGCTGTCGGCGCCCAGGACGACGATCGCGGCGAACCAGAGGAGGCCGCGGACGGGGTCGTAGGCGGAGGGGTCGAAGGCGCGGACGCCCATGGCGAGCATGCCGCCGCCGAGGGCGGCCAGGGCGGCCCCCGCCACGAACGCCGCCAGCTTCAAGGACGGCACGCGTACGCCCGCCGCAGAGGCGCCCGACTCGTGGTCCCGCAGGGCGGCCAGGGCCCGGCCCGCGCGGCCCCGGCGCAGGGCGTGGGTGGCCAGCAGGGCGAAGGACAGGAGGCCCAGCTCCAGGACGTAGTACGCGCGGTCGCCCTCGAAGCCCCGGGGACGGGTGAGCGTGAGGCCCGAGGTCGCGTACGGCTGGGCGAAGACGAAGCGGCTCACGCCGACACCCACCGCGAACGTGGCGAGGGCCAGGGCGAGGCCGTGGCGGCTGATGGCGGGCCAGCCGGTCAGCAGCCCGAGGGGAGCCACCAGGAGTACGGCCACCAGGAGGGCGGTCAGTTCGGGGAGGGTTGGGAGGAAGGGGAAGCGGCCGGCCGACAGCAGTGCCGTGAAGAGCGCCCCCAGGCCCGCGTACGCCGCCTGGCCGAGGGAGATCTGGCCGCCCCGGCCCGTCACCACCACCAGGGAGAGCAGGACCACGCCGAGGGCCGGTACCTGCACGGCCGTGTGCAGGTCCCGGCCCGCGAAGCCCAGCGGGATCAGGAACAGCAGGGCCGCCACGATCCATGCGGCGGCCGGTGGCTGCGCGCGGGCCGTCGCCGTAGGGGGCAGCGCGTCGCGGGTGCCCACGCCGGGCAGCACGAGGGCCGCGATCAGGAGGGCCACGACGAAGAGGTTGGCGCCGACGGCCTGGAGCAGCGGTTCCGCCCAGCCCGAGGGGTGGAGCCGGGTCAGCTGGCTCTGGGCGATCCCGATGCCCAGCGCGACCAGCACGGCCACCGGGAGGCTGCGCATCCGGGCGGCGACCGCCACGGCGACGACCTCCATCACCAGCAGCGGCATGCCGTACGGGTCGAGGCGTACGTACGGGGCCAGCAGCACGCCCGTCAGGCCCGCCGTGAAGGAGCCGAACGCCCAGCCCGCGGCGGCGACCCGGTCCGCGTCGATGCCGCCGAGCACGGCGAGGGACCGGTCGTCCACGACGGCACGCAGTTCCCGGCCGAAGCGCGTCCATAGCCCGGGGGGCCGGGTGCGTCCCCGGGGCGAACGCAGCACCGCACCCACGGCCGCCGCGACGGCGACGGCCACCGCCAACTGGCCCCACGGGTCCGCCGACACCAGCGTGGGCGCGTCGGCCCGGGCGCCCTGGCCCCACAGCAGCGCGGCCCCGCCGACGAGGAGGACGAAGACGCCGAGGGAGGCCACCAGGGTCTGCGCCGGGTCGCCGCCGAGCACGGCGAGCGGACGGAAGACGAAGCGTTCCAGGACCAGGCCGATGGCGGGGGCGACCAGAAGCAGGGTCACGAGGGCGCCGAGCCACAGGGGCCAGTCCCACTCCACCGTGAACTGGCGCAGCAGATACGCGCACACCATCGCGATGGCCCCGTGCGCGAAGTTGAGCACGCCGGTGGCCCGGTACGTCACGATCAGACCGATGCCGGTGAGGGCCGCCGCGCCGCCGACCGACAGCCCGGCCAGCGTGAGGTCGTACGTCAGCGACGCCATCAGCCCTCCGCGGGCTCGGCGGAGTCGCTCTCGGAGGGGGCCTCACAGATCGGGCACGGCCGCAGTTCGCCGCTCGCCGCCACCCGGGAGTCCACCGGCACCGCCTCGGGCTTGCCGGCCACCAGGGGGCAGTCCGCCCGGTGCCAGAGGGTGCCGCCGGGCACCATGAGCAGTGTGCCGCTGGTGGCGAGGGGCGTGAGCGCCGCCTGCCCCGATCCGTCGGTGTCGGTGGGCTCGGCGGCGACCAGGAGGCCGTACAACTCCTCGACCCGTGTGGCGGCCAGGGCGCTCCGGCCGTGGGTGAGGAGGACCGCGCCCGCGATGATCAGCGCGGCGCCGGGGACCGTGCAGGAGGCCAGGTAGGGGAGCTGCCGTTCGGCGAAGCGCTCGCCGGAGACGCCGTACCAGCCGACGACGCACAGCACCGCCCCGCCGGCGAGCGCGGCCCAGCCGGCCCAGAGGACGGGGTGCACGGTCCGCAGTCGGGCTGTCCGCATCGGGGCTCCCACACGTCGTGTGTCTGTCCATCCCAGCCGATGGCTTGCACTATGCCTTCTGCAACCTGACCCTGAAAGAACCGGGCACCTACTGCCCGGACCGACACCCGGTGGTGAGCCAGATGGTTCTCGGGAGCGACCTCAGGCGGGCGAACGGACGGCGGGGCCGCGGCCCACGGTCGGCGGGACGGGGCACGGCACTGGCCGCCGCCCTGGTCCTCCTCCTCGCCCCGGCCCTCGCGGCGTGCGGCGACGACGGCGGAGGCGGCGGCGACGCCCCACCGCCCACCCCCTCCGTGGAGCGGACGACCAGCGAGCCGACCGAGCCAAGCGCGAGCGCGAGCGCGCCGGCGGACACCGCCGCCGCCGAGAAGGAGATCAAGGAGAACTGGAAGAAGTTCTTCGACCCGGCCACCTCCACCGAGGAGAAACAGGCCGTTCTGGAGAACGGCGACGAGATGGGTCCGGTCCTGGCGGCGTTCAGCGGTGACGAGCGCGGCGGGCAGGTGGAGGCCGAGGTCCGGAAGGTCGAGTTCACCTCGGCGACCGGCGCCGACGTGACGTACACCCTGCTCCTGGAGGGCGCCACGGCCCTGCCGGACGCGGCGGGCACGGCCGTCGAGCAGGACGGCACCTGGAAGGTGTCCGTCAGGACGCTGTGCGGACTGGTCGCGCTGAGCGGCAATGCGACGCCGGGCCCGGGCTGCTGAGACCGCCGCCGTAGGCCTGCTGCTCCTGCTGTCCACGGCCTGCGGCAGCCGGCTGCCGGAGAGCGACTTCGAGCGCGGGGGCACCACGTCCGCACCGCGGAGCCGTGAACCGCTGCGGGTCGGCATCGTCACCAGCGTCACCAGCCCGGTCGGCGGCGCCGCGTTCACCGGCCCGCGCGACGGGGCCAAGGCGTACTTCGCCGCCCTCAACGCGCGCGGCGGCATCGACGGCCGTCGGGTCGAGGTGCGCGAGTGCGACGACGGGGGCAGCGGCGTCGGCAACAACGAGTGCGTGCACAGGCTCGTCGAGGAGGACGGTGTGGTGGCCCTCGTCGCCACCACCGCCCTCGACTACGCGGGCGCCTCCCGCGTCGCACGCGCGCGTGTGCCCGACATCGGCGGCCAGCCCATCGGCCCGGCATACGACACGTATCCGCACCTGTACAGCGTCTACGGCAGCCTCGCGCCCCGGAACGGCACCACCGGCTGGGACGGGCGGCAGTACGGCGGCACCGAGGTCTACCGCTACTTCAAGCGCGAGCACGGCGCCCGTACCGCCGCGGTGGTCTCGTACAACCAGTCCGCGTCGGCCGCGTACGCGCGGCTGGTCGTCCAGGGACTGAAGGCCGAGGGGTACGAAGTGGTCACCGAGCAGGTCGACTTCGCGCTGCCCAACTTCCGCGCGGCAGCCGCCGACATCAAGGAGCAGGGCGCCGACCTGGTCTTCGACGCCATCGACGGCCACGGCAACGCCCGGCTCTGCCAGGCGATGGACGAGGTGGGCGCCAAGGTGACCGCCAAGGTCACCAATGTGCAGAACTGGACCTCCACGGTGGCCGAGGACTACGCGGACGCCCCGCACTGCCGCAACGCCCTGTGGGCCACCGGGTCCAGCCGCAACTACGAGGACGACGGCGACGACGCCGTACGGGAGTTCCGGGACGCGACGAAGGGTCTGAAGACGCGCTCACAGTGGCAGTTGGAGGGCTGGGCGGCCGCGATGTGGTTCACGGACGCGGCGAGGGCGTGTGCCGGGAGCCAGGAAGGCGTCACGCGCGCGTGCGTCGACCGGTTCATGAACCGCGACGAGCCCTACAGCGCCGACGGACTGCTCCTCCCCGTCCGCTTCGAACGGCTCGCCGAGCCCCCGAGAACACGCAGGTCCTGCGTGTCGGTGGCCCGCTGGCAGGACGAGAAGGGGTGGGTGAGCCAGGGGGACATGAACACCAACTGCTTCGACGTACCACAGCTGCCTTACCGGCCCTGATGCGTCTGGAAGCGAACAGGTTCCCTCTTCCGGCTATCGATCAGGCAACTGTTGGAGAACAAGTTGATGATGATGTCCAACCATTCCCCGGGATGCCGTGTCTAACCGTGTGGCGGTGGACCAGGGCCGCGATTGATGGATGACCAGGGAAAACAGGGGGTTCGGGGGACACATGCACATTTCTTTCCTCATACATAACGCGTACGGAATCGGGGGGACGATCCGGACGACGTACAACCTGGCGAACACCCTGGCCGAACAGCACGACGTGGAGATCGTCTCCGTCTTCCGCCACCGCGACGAGCCCGTCTTCGACGTGGACCCGAGGGTCCGGCTGCGTGGCCTCGTCGACATCCGTCCGGACGGCGCCGACAAGGGGCACGCCGACCTGGAGCGCCCCGCCAAGGTCTTCCCGCGCGCCGAGGGCCGCTACGGGCAGTACAGCGTCATGACCGACCGGCGTATCGCCGAGCACCTCGCCTCGGTCGACGCCGACGTCCTGGTCGGTACCCGGCCCGGGCTGAACGTGCACATGGCCCGGCAGACCCGCCGCGGCCCGGTCCGCGTGGGCCAGGAGCACCTCACGCTCGACAGCCACTCCCCGGCCCTGCGCGCCACCCTGCGCGGCGTCTACCCGCGGCTCGACGCGCTCACCACCACCACCGAGGCGGACGCGCGCGCGTACGGCTCGAAGATGCGGCTGCCGGGCGTCCGCCTCCAGGCCGTGCCCAACCCGGTGCCCGCGCCGGGGATCGACCCCGCCGACGGCACCGGCAAGTGGGTCGTCGCCGCCGGGCGTCTCGCCCCCGTCAAGCGCTACGACCTGCTCATCAAGGCCTTCGACAAGGTGCGCGAGGAGCGGCCCGACTGGCGCCTGCGGATCTACGGCGGAGGCAAGCAGAAGGACAAACTCCGCGCCCTCGTCGACAAGTTGGGCCTCTACAACCATGTCTACCTGATGGGCCCGGCCAACCCCATCGAGCCCGAGTGGGCCAAGGGCTCCATCGCCGCCGTCACCTCCAGCCTGGAGTCGTTCGGCATGACGATCGTCGAGGCCATGCGCTGCGGCCTGCCGGTGGTCTCCACGAACTGCCCGCACGGCCCCCGCGAGATCATCGACGACGGCGTCGACGGCCGCCTGGTCAAGGTCGGCAGCGTCAAGGCCATCGCCGACGGTCTCCTCGAACTCATCAACGACGACGACAAGCGGCAGCGGATGGCCCACGCCGCGCTCAAGGACTCCGAGCGCTTCGACCCGTCCCGCATCGCCGAACGCTACGAGACGCTCTTCGGCGACCTCATCGCCCGCGGCGGCGCCTCGTCGGTGGGCAGGATGCGCGGCTCCCTGCACCGCACCCGTGGCGCACTGCTCGGCGGCGCGTACGCCGTCCGGGATGCCGGACGTTCCGTTCTCCAGAAGGGGCGCACCGCGTGATGACGCTGGCTCCACAGCAGCCCGCCCGCCGCGACGACCAGGAGGACACGATCACGCCGCCGCGCACCGACTGCGTCGCCGACTTCGCGGGCGGCCTGACCTTCGAGGTCGCCGACCGTGGCGAGTCCGGCCCCGCCCACCTGGTCCTCTTCCTCCGCGACAGCGACCAGCAGGTGCGCCTGCCCCTCACCCCGGCCGGCGACGGCCGTCTGCGGGCCGCGCTGCCCAGCAGCGTGGACCTCCCCGAGGGCCGCTGGGACGCCTACCTCCAGGTGGCCGACGGCGAACCGCGCCGACTGTCCCCCGGCGTCAACGACCTGCGCTCCCTCGTCGACCGCGCCCCCAGCGCCACCGCCGACCGGATCGCCGTCCGCATCCCGTACGGCACCAAGCACGGCAACCTCACCCTCCGCAGCTGGGAGCGCTCCCCGCACGCCGAGGCGGGCGAACTCCACATCGGCGACGGCGAGCTGGAGGTGACCGTCCAGACGTACGGCGCCGGGACCACGTCCGACGCGTACGCCGAACTCACCGACCAGAACGGGGTGGCGCCCGCCGTACGGGCCGACCTCACCCACGACGACGACCGGGGCGGCCTCCGCTTCACCGTGGCCTACGGCGACCTGCGGCCCGGCAGCTGGGACCTGTGGCTGCGTCCCCAGGGGGAGACCGGCCCGCGGGTGCGGATCGCGCGGCTGCTCGACGACATCGTCGAGAAGCACCCGGTCTTCGTCTATCCCAGGACGCGCGCCGAGACCGAGCACGGACCGGTGGAGGCCGAGCCGTACTACACGGCCGACAACGACCTGTCCGTGACGGTCGACGCCGTGAGCGGAGCCGACCTGAGCTGAGCGGTCGGCGGTCGGCGGTCGGCGGTCGGCGGTCGGCGGTCGGCAGTCGGCGGTCGGTGGTCGAGGGCACTTCCTGTCCTCGGCCTCCTCCGGTCTCGAAACGATCAGGACTCTTCGGGACCGCCCGTCGGCCGCTCTTGACCGAACCGGGGGTGCGGAGTTCCTTCCTGCCCCTTCCTGGTCTGGGGCGGCGTGATCGCCGCGAACTTCGGATGGTGCAGGTCGAACGCCGGGGACTCCGAGCGCACCCGGGGCAGCGTCACGAAGTTGTGGCGCGGCGGCGGACACGAGGTCGCCCACTCCAGCGACCGGCCGTAGCCCCACGGGTCGTCGACGTCGACCTTCACGCCGTACCGGGAGGTCTTCCAGACGTTGTAGAGGAAGGGCAGCGTGGACAGGCCCAGCAGGAACGCGCCGATCGTCGAGACCGTGTTGAGCGCTGTGAAGCCGTCGGCGTCCAGATAGTCCGCGTACCGCCGCGGCATGCCCTCGGCGCCCAGCCAGTGCTGCACCAGGAACGTGGTGTGGAAGCCGACGAAGAGCGTCCAGAACTGGATCTTGCCGAGCCGTTCGTCGAGCATCTTCCCGGTGAACTTCGGCCACCAGAAGAAGAACCCCGCGAAGGTGGCGAAGACGACCGTGCCGAAGACGACGTAGTGGAAGTGCGCGACCACGAAGTACGTGTCCGTGACGTGGAAGTCCATCGGCGGCGAGGCCAGGATCACGCCCGTCAGCCCGCCGAACAGGAACGACACCAGGAAGCCGGTCGCCCACAGCATCGGCGTCTCGAACGACAGCGAGCCCTTCAGCATCGTCCCCGTCCAGTTGAAGAACTTCACCCCTGTCGGCACGGCGATCAGGAAGCTCATGAACGAGAAGAACGGCAGCAGCACCGCGCCCGTGGCGAACATGTGGTGCGCCCAGACCACGACCGACAGCCCGGTGATCGCCATCGTCGCCCCGATCAGCGTCAGATAGCCGAAGATCGGCTTGCGGCTGAAGACCGGGATGATCTCCGTGATGATCCCGAAGAAGGGGAGGGCGATGATGTAGACCTCCGGGTGCCCGAAGAACCAGAACAGGTGCTGCCACAGCAGCGCGCCGCCGTTGTCCGCGTCGAAGATCTGCGCGCCGAAGCGCCGGTCCGCCTCCAGACAGAGCAGCGCGGCCGCCAGCACCGGGAACGCCATCAGGATGAGGATCGATGTGAACAGCGTGTTCCAGGTGAAGATCGGCATCCGGAACATCGTCATGCCGGGCGCGCGCATCGCGATGATCGTGGTCAGGAAGTTCACCGCGCCGAGGATCGTCCCGAAGCCGGACAGTGCCAGCCCCATGATCCACATGTCGGCGCCGATCCCCGGTGACCGTTCCAGGCTGTTCAGCGGCGCGTAGGCGAACCACCCGAAGTCGGCGGGCCCCGACGGCACCAGCAGCGAACCCGTCACGATCAGTCCGCCGAACAGGAACAGCCAGTACGACAGCATGTTGAGCCGGGGGAAGGCGACGTCGGGAGCGCCGATCTGCAGCGGCATGATCTCGTTGGCGAACCCGGCGAACGTCGGTGTCGCGAAGAGCAGCAGCATGATCGTGCCGTGCAGTGTGAACAGCTGGTTGAACTGCTCGTTGTCCACGATCTGCGTGCCCGGCCGGGCCAGTTCGGCGCGCATCACCAGCGCCATCAGACCGGCGGCCAGAAAGAACAGGAACGACGTGACCAGGTAGAGGTGGCCGATCTTCTTGTGGTCCGTCGTGGTCAGCCAGTCGACGACCAGCCGCCCCGGCGCCTTCGCCCGTACGGGTCGTGCCGGCGCCTGTACGGTCTCGGTCCCCATCGCTCGCCCCTTCGCTGCCGCGTTCTGGGCCCGTGATGCACGCCATGATGCTCGCGCCCCGGCCGCTCCGACAGAGGGCGTAGGGGGGAACTGTGCGGGAACCGTGTATTTCCCGTGAGGTGGGGCTTCCGGGGAGCCGTCCGGGAATCGGTGGGAAAAGGCCGGACACGCACCGGACACACGGCCCACGACATGCTTTCCGACGGGCTATTGGCGATGGTGCCGAAGTGACCGGGAATTGCACTCGGCAGCGCGCGGAAGGCGTACGGAACCGCTCGTACGTGTGACTGAGTTGGGCCGAAACGCGTGTCGTGGTTCTGTGACAGAAGCGTGACTGCGAGAGGACAGCGAGCCCTTCGGCCGCCTACCGTGGCGGTCATGGCACCCATTCCCCCCTCTCCCGAAGAGCCCCAGGACAACCTCGACGACTACGTCGGACTGGAGGCGCCGAGCGCCGAGCGCCGCGCCGGGGAGCGCGGCTGGTCCACCGTCAGAAAGCTGCCGCCGGGGGCGATCATCACCATGGAGTACCGCTTCGGCCGGCTGAACTTCGAGGTCGAGGACGGCCGGGTGAAGCGCGCCTGGAAGGGCTGAATCGGCTTGGACGACCGAAGGCCCGGCTCGTGGAGAGCCGGGCCTTCGGTCGTGCGGGGCCTGGGGTGTGCGTACCGGCCCCGCTGTCTCGTGTCAGCCGCCCGCGACGGGCCGGGCCGAGGTCGCGTTGCGGGCGACCCGGTCCGCGTGGGGCGGTCGGCGGGAGCCGACCGGGGTCACCGGAGTCCGCTCCGGCCTGGTCAGGTGCGGTCCCGGCGCCAGGTGCACGGGCACGATCGGGGGATGGGGGGCGCGGGCCGCGGCACCGGTGTCGCGGACGCTCGCGGGCTCCTCCTCGGGCCCCCGCAGCGAGGCCGTGCCCACCGCGGCGGGCGTCGGGGCTGCCACCGGCACGGGCGCCGTACGACGGTCGCGCCAGGTGTCCCGCAGGGAGAAGAGCCAGGCCTCGGCGCGGGCGATCAGCGGCTCGAACCAGGGCAGCGCCAGCAGGATCAGCAGACCGGCGGCCCAGCCCAGCAGGACGTCGCTCAACCAGTGCGTACCGAGGTAGACCGTGGTGAGACCGACGCCGAGCGAGGTCACGGCCGACAGCGCGGACAGCCAGCGCCGGGCCCTCGGTGTCGATGCCAGATAGGCCAGGATGCCCCACGTCACCACGGCGTTCGCGGTGTGCCCCGAAGGAAATATGTCGCCTCCGAGCCACATCTCGTTGGAGCCGATCTCGGTGGCGTAGTGCGGGCCGAGCCGGCCCATGCCGAGCTTGGCGGCGCCGACGGTGATGTTGAGCAGCAGCAGCGAGACGCCGAGCGCGAGCATCGGGCGCAGGGTGTGCTGTCTCCAGGAGCGCCAGCCCAGCCAGGCGGCGACCATGACGGCGGTGGGGCCGCGCTGGCCCAGGACCACGTAGTAGTCGAGGAACGCGTGGATCTCCGGCCACTGCTGGTACGGCCGGAAGAACATGATCTGCCAGTCGAGCCGCACGAGCCACGAGGTGATGAGGACGGCCCACACGATGGCGACGTAGAAGGCGAGGGTGGAGGAGAACAGCACCACCCGGTGCCGGGTCATCACCGGTACATCGATGTGGGCCGGCCGTTCCGGCTCACGGTCCAGCCTGGAGAAGACCCGGTCCAGACGGGTCGGCTTTAGTTCGGTACGCACTCAATCGACGTTACAGCGAGTGAGCTCCGACGCGGCGTGAATCACCGGCTTTGTGATGACGCCGTGATGTGGGATTGCTCTCAGATTGATGTTTATTTCTGCTGAATGGCGAATCGCTGCGCCGCTTCGCCTTCAATTCCATGGTGCAATAGAGAGCGGTCGTTTTGGAGCCCTTTTGAATTCGTTCACCGAAAGCTTGCATGGAATTACCCGCCTGCTCGCCCTCCGTGGCGACCGGTCAGGGGGGACCGGAGCCATTCAGCCAGAACGCGCCGTAGACCGCCGACACCACCGCGACACCACCGAAAATCACCGCTGACCTGGGCGTACGCGCGCGGGCCAGGGCGCGGGCGAGGGGCAGCAGCAGAGGGAAGGCGGGCATCAGCAGACGGGGTTTGGAGCCGAAGTAGCTCGACGCGCACAGCGCCAGCGCGACGACGACCCCCGTGTAGACCAGCAGCGTCAGCGGCTGCCGCTGACGTAGGCACGTGACGTACAGCCAGATGAGCGACGCCACTGCGATGATCAGCCCGACACCCGCCAAAGCCGACGGGAACGACGTGAACTTTTCGGCGACGAAACGGGCGAACGCGTAGCCGCCGTCGAAACCGTTGCGCCACCCCGCCTGGACGTCCAGATAGCCCAACAGCCCCTTGCCCGTGCGGTGGCCGACCCACAGGACGTAGCCCGCGGCACCCAGGGGCGCCAGGAGCATTCCGAGGGCGCGTGCCCAAAGGAGAGCGCCGTCCTGTGCTTCCGCGCTCCGGATCCGTACGAACGGGGGAGTGGGGACCGGGTCTCCGGCGAGCGGCGGATCGTCGTGCCGCCGGGCCCGTATGTACGACGTGATCGCCGCCGCCCACACGGCCGCGACCACCGCGAGTCCCACCGGACGGGTCAGCCCGGCGAGCGCCGCAAGGGCCCCCGCCGTCACCCAGCGACCGGTCAGGACGGCGTACAGCGACCAGGCGGCCAGAGCGGTGAACAGGGACTCCGTATACGCCATCGACTGCACGATCCCGACCGGCAGCACCGCCCACAGCAGCACCGCGCACACCCCGACCCGGTGCCCGTACACATGGTCGGCGACCGCGAAGATCCCCCAGGCCGAGGCGAGCGAGGCCAGCGTGCCCACGACGAGGCCGGCATGGGCGTACGACAGCGGCGTGAGCGACGACACGGCCCGCTCCAGCCACGGCAGCAGGGGGAAGAAGGCCAGGTTCGAGTGGACGTCGCCGTTCGGCAGACGCACCTCGTAGCCGTAACCGAGTTCGGCGACGCGGGTGTACCAGAGCGAGTCCCAGCGGGCCGACAGCAGCGTCAGGGCGCTCTTGCCGCGCGCCGCGCTCCACAGGGCGAGGGCGACGAGGCCCAGGGTGCGCACGGCGGCGTACCCGAGGAGTGCGGGGGCGGCCCGCCGCAGAAGGGGCGGCGCCGGGCGCGTAGCAAGATCGGTCACGCGCTCGATTATCGGCGGAGCCAGGAACCGGCCGGGACGCCGTCACGTGAGGGACCGTGAGGGAACGTGACAGACGGGCCCCGGACGGGCCGCGGACGAGTGATGAAGGAGTCATGGAGGACCGGTGGCCGGCCCCACGGCGTGGCGCATGCCACACGTCACATGAGGGTTCCATGAGAGACCCGCCACGCCTCACCGGCCGGAACTCGCGTACGCTGACCGCTCGCTCGCCTTTCGTAGCGCGGGTCCGGGACACCGCTCCTCCTGGACCGTAGCCGCCGGGGAGTCCCCGCCCCGTGGTTCCGCCGAACGCGAGAGCATCTGGGAGGTACGTACATGTCCGGGACGCCCACGGCCGCCGCACGACGCCGTCGCGGGGCCGGTGCCGGCGCCGGTGCAAACCGATGGGTCGTCCTCGTCGTCCTCTGCGTCAGCCTGCTGCTCGTCGCCGTCGACGCCACCGTGCTGCACGTGGCGGTCCCCGCCGTCACCGAGGACATCAGGCCGAGCGGCATGGAGCTGCTCTGGATCGTCGACGTCTACCCGCTGGTCTGCGCCTCGCTGCTGATCCTCTTCGGCACGCTCGGCGACCGGGTCGGCCGCAGACGGATCCTCCTGCTCGGCTACGCCCTCTTCGGCGTCGCCTCCGGGCTCGCCGCCTGCGCGGACAACCCGCAGGTCCTGATCGCGGCCCGCGCCCTGCTCGGCGTCGGCGGCGCGATGATCATGCCCGCGACGCTGTCGATCCTGCGCCAGGTCTTCCCCGACCGGCGCGAGCGGGCGCTCGCCATCGGTGTCTGGAGCGCGGTCGCCGCCGTGGGCGCGGCCGTCGGGCCGCTGCTCGGCGGGTTCCTGCTGGAGCACTTCTGGTGGGGTTCGGTCTTCCTGGTCAACATCCCGCTGATGCTGGTCAGCCTGCCGATCGGACGGCTGCTGCTGCCCGAGTCGACGGGCGACCGCGACGGTCCGTGGGACGTGATCGGTGCCCTGATGGCCGCCGTCGGCCTCTTCGGCATCGTCTTCGGCGTGAAGCGGCTCGGCGGCGGACACCCGCCGTTCGACCCCGGCGCGGCGTCGGCGCTCCTCGTCGGCGGCGGGCTGCTGATCGCGTTCGTACGACGGCAGCGGCGCCGGACGCATCCACTGGTCGACCTGCGGATGTTCGCGCGCCCCGCGTTCAGCACGTCCGTCGGCTGCATCGTCCTCGCGATGCTCGCGCTGGTGGGCCTGGAGCTGATCGCCGCGCAGTATCTGCAACTGGTCCTCGGGCTGTCCCCCCTGGAGACGGGTCTGCGACTCCTGCCGCTGACCATCGCCGCGATGGCGGCCGGGCTCGTCGGCTCCCACATGCTGCAGCGCTTCGGGCCGCGCCGCATGGTGTCCCTCGGCTTCTGCCTCACCGCCTTCGCCGTCGTCCTGCTCACGGCGATGGGGCGCCATGACAACGCGGGGCTGCTCCTCGCCGGGTTCGTCCTGCTGGGCTTCGGTCTGGAGACGACGCTCTTCGGGGCGTACGAGTCGATGCTGAGCGAGGCGCCCGCGTCCTCGGCGGGCGGGGCGGCCGCGATCGGTGAGACGTCCTACCAGCTGGGCGCCGGCATCGGGATCGCCCTCCTCGGCAGCGTGATGAACGCGGCGTACGCGCCCGGGCTGTCGTCCGTGCCGGGGGTTCCCGGCTCGGCGTCCGCCGCCGCCGGGCATTCGCTCGGGGAGGCGTACGAGGTCGCCGACCGGCTGGGCGGGTCCTCGGGTGAGGCCCTCCGGCACGCCGCCCGCGACTCCTTCGTCCATGGGCTGCATGTGACGCTGCTGGTGAGTGCGGCGCTGCTCGTGCTCGGCGCGGTGATGGCCCTGCGGCTGCCGCGGGGGATGGAGTGCGGGGCGGAGGTTCCGGGGCCGCGGGAGGCCAAGGCGGCCACGCCGGTGCGGGCGGAGTCGGTGCGCTGAAGTGTGTCCGGCGCCCTCTGCTGGTGCTGGGGCCGGCCGGGGTTTCGCTCACCGGCGCTTGCCGGGTGCCGCTGCGACCACCCTCCCCCACTCTCGGTTTCGCTCGAGCGGGAGGTGCCCCCATCGTCCCAGCGGCACGACTGCCCGCAGTTGGGCAGGGTGGGCACGGCGATGGGTGGGGTGGGCGGGCGGAAGGTATGCCGGAGGTCACGGGGCGGAAAGGACCGCTGAGTTGTCCTTCGCGCGCCCGCTGCGGAATCGTGTGGGGCTCGACGGGGGCGCGCGGGTGATATTCGAGGCGGCCGTCGAATACGCGCAGACGCGGGGCAGTTCGGAAATCCGATCGGTGGTTTCCAGCTCACTCGGGCCGAACTCGCCGACGCGGCAACCGAGTTGCACAAGGGGATTCTGCTCGCCCACCAACGGGGGCGGCGAATGGACGCGGGACGGCTCCGTCCCGAGCAGATCAACTTCGGCAAGACGCACAACGTCCCGAGGCGATCGGGGTCTGCCGGCACCAACTGTGCTGGGCCGCGAGGCGATCGGGGTCTGCACCAACTGTGCTGGGCAAGGCGCTCACCGGTGTCGACGCCTTCCGGTGAGCCGCGCCGCATGACCCGCGCACCGGAAGACGGGGCCGGCGAGCGGCCCTGCCTCAGCTCTGGTTGAAGAAGCCGTCGACCGGACGGCTCGCGACCTCGCCGCTGACGATCTCCGTGTCGGCGGGGGTCAGCAGGAACACGCGGTTGGACACCCGCTCGATGGAACCGCGCAGCCCGAAGATCAGGCCGGCCGCGAAGTCGACGACACGCTTGGCGTCGGCGGCCTCCATGTTCGTCAGGTTCATGATCACCGGGACGCCGTCCCGGAAGAGCTCGCCGATGTGCCGGGCGTCACGGAAGCTGTCCGGTGTGACCGTGCCGATCCGGCGGCCCTGCTCCTGCGCGGACTCGGACGCGACCTTGACGCGAGGGTCGGTGACCCAGGCCTCGCCGGAGCCGGACTCCCGCTCATCGGCGTAGTCGTCGTCGTAGTAACGCTCGTCATCGTTGTCGTCGACGAGGCCAAGCCAGGCACTCGCCTTGCGCACCGATCCCATGGACGCCTCCTCTCGCAGCGGTCTTTCGTGCTTTCCGCATCCCTATCGTCGTCCATGATGCGGATGTCTCGCCAAGTGGATAGACGCCGCACGGGGGTTTCGTGACGGTACTGGTGCAGAACGAATTCGTCGAGAGTCCATGTGCCCCAAGGGCTTCGCTGTACACACCTGCTGACGGGGAGTGAAATAATATTGTTCGCGGCGTTTGGGTGAGTGGCGGTGCGTCCGGGTGAACGTTCCGGCGGCTACGATGCGGCACGATCGACGAGCGCACGGAGACACGGGGGAGTGTCGTGTTCGGAATAGTCAGGCCCTGTAGCCATCGGCTTGGTGAAGGGCTTCGGACGCAGTGGATGGCACATCTGTGCGGGCTCTGTCTCGCGCTGCGCGGAGACCACGGGCAGTTCGCCCGGGTCGTCACCAATTATGACGGTTTGCTGGTCTCGGTTCTGACAGAGGCTCAGGCCGAGCGGAGCACCGACTGGCGGCGGACCGCCGGGCCCTGCCCGCTGCGCGGGATGCGCACCGCCTCCGTGGCACAGGGGGAGGGCGCGCGGCTCGCCGCCGCCGTCTCGCTGGTGCTCGCCTCGGCCAAGGTGCGCGACCACGTGGCCGACGGGGACGGACTGCTGGCGCGCAAGCCGGTGGCGCGCGCCGCGCGCCGGGTCGCGACGAACTGGGGACGCGCCGGGGCGCGTACGGGAGCGGACGTCGGGTTCGACACGGCGGTGCTGGTCGACGCCGTGGACCGGCAGGTCGGCATCGAGGCGCTCGCCGGTCTCGGCACTCCGCTGCTGACGGTCACCGAGCCGACCGAGACGGCGACCGCGGCGGCCTTCGCGTACACCGCGACACTGGCCGGACGGCCGGGGAACGCCGAACCGCTCGCCGAGGCCGGCCGGCTCTTCGGGCGGCTCGCCCATCTGCTGGACGCCGTGGAGGACCAGGCCGCCGACGCCGCCTCCGGCGCGTGGAACCCGCTGACCGCCACGGGGACCTCCCTGGCCGAGGCCCGGCGGCTCGCCGACGACGCCCTGCACGGCATCCGGCTCGCCCTGCGCGAGACCGACTTCGTGGACGGCAAGCTGGCCCATCTGCTGCTCGTGCACGAACTGCGCAGGTCGGTGGACCGGGCGTTCGGGACCGTGCCGGTGTGCTCGTCCCATAAGTCGGGCGGCGGTGGACCGGTGCCGGGCAATCCGTATGCGGCGGGCGGCGGGATTCCATATGAGGGGAGCGGGAGCGGGGGGAATCCGTATGCCGGCGGTGGTGGGAATCCGTTCGGTGGCGGTGGCGGGGGTGGCGGCTTCGGTGGGGTGCCGGCGCCGCAGCCGCCGAGGCGGCGGGGGTTCTGGGCGGGGTGCGGGATGTTCTGGCTGTTGTGCTGCACCTGCCAGTTGTGCTGTGCGAAGGAGTACGAAGGTCCCTGGTCGCGGAAGAAGAGGGAGGGCTGCTGCCGGGACTGCGACTGCTGCGACTGCTGTGACTGCGGCTGCGACTGCTGACGACTCCTGGCCCCGGGGAGCCTGGACAACCCGACGAATGGGTTCAGGACACCCCCGGGTGGCCCAGTCGGGTACTCCGAGCGGCTGCCTCGAGGGGTGCGGGGAGTACCGGCCGATGATGATGGTGGTCGGTGCTCGCGGGTCTTGCGGCCTGCTCCGACGACCCGTTCGCCGGTCTCTCTGAGGGGCGCTCAACATTCACACATAACCCGCACATATGGCCTGGTGGGATCAACTGTCGTGGACGGCACGCCGGTTGGATTCCGAGAGGCCGAAAGGCACTCTTGCGTGGGTCGGCGGTACGGCCGAATACTTCCCCCCAGCGCCTTGTCAGGGGCACGGCGTGTTCGGAATCCGGACCGATGCCCCTGATCTGCGCCTCACGGGCCCCGACCCCACGCGGGCCCCCGACTTCCCTTTGGAGGGAACGAACAGTGAGGATCAAGCGCACCACCCCCCGCAGCGGCATAGCGAGACGGACCCGGCTGATCGCCGTGACCACCGGACTCGTGGCCGCGGCCGCCGCCACCGTCCCCACCGCCAGCGCGGCGAACACCCAGACGTTCAGCGCCTCCGAACTGAAGAGCGCCAGCTCCTCGGTGCTCAAGGCCGACATCCCCGGCACCGCCTGGGCGATCGACCCGGCGACGGACAAGGTCGTCGTCACCATCGACAGTACCGTCTCCCAGGCCGAGCTCGCGAAGATCCAGGAGGCGGCGGGCGAGAACGCCGGCGCCCTGACGATCAAGCGGACCCCCGGCAAGTTCAACAAGCTGATCAAGGGTGGCGACGCCATCTATGCGAGTAGCTGGCGCTGCTCCCTCGGCTTCAACGTTCGCAGCGGGAGCACCTACTACTTCCTGACCGCCGGTCACTGCACCGACGGCGCGGGCACCTGGTACTCCAACTCCGGCCGCACCACGGTCCTCGGCCCGACCACCGGGTCGAGCTTCCCGACCAACGACTACGGCATCGTGCGCTACAGCAACACGTCCATCGCCAAGGACGGCACCGCCGGCAGCGTGGACATCACCAGCGCCGCCACCCCGAGCGTGGGCACCAACGTCATCCGTACCGGCTCCACCACCGGTACGCGCACCGGACGGGTGACCGCCCTCAACGCGACCGTGAACTACGGCGGCGGCGACATCGTCTACGGCATGATCCAGACCACGGTCTGCGCCGAGCCCGGCGACTCCGGCGGTCCGCTCTACGGCAGCAACGGTGTGGCGTACGGTCTCACCTCCGGCGGCAGCGGCAACTGCACCTCCGGCGGCACGACCTTCTTCCAGCCGGTCACCGAGGCCCTGAGCGCGTACGGCGTCGCGGTCTACTAGGTCGAACAGGTCTGCGAGGCCCGAACAGGCCTGAGAGGCAGAACAGCGGAACAGGTCCAATGGCCTCACAGGTCCAACACGTCCAACCCGTCCAACAGGTCGAATGGGAAACCGGCGCACTTCCCCCCGGCGCCGGTCCCACTCAGCTGCGGCCAGCAGCAGGCGAGCCCCCGCACGCATGATGTGCGGGGGCTCGCCCTCGTTCGGCTTCCCCGCGCCCACCGCCCGCCCGTGCTTTTTCGCCCCGAAGGGCCGCGGGCCTGAGGGGCGCGGGCCTTCGGGGGCGCGGGCCTTGAGGGCGCAGGCATTGAGAGGCACGGGGAACTGCGCGAGAAGCCCTCACCGAACCCGCACTCGAGGGCAAAGCCGATGCGGAAGCAACTCCCGCCCCACGGGGCACGTTTGCATCCGGACCTCCCTGGGGCGAGTTTCAGACAGGACTAGACCTCACCCGTTGCTGAAGGGGTCGTTGCTTCCTGTGTTTGCAGTGCGAATTCCAGGGACCGTCAGGTGGGGCGTTACCGGACGGTAATGACATAGGGGGCGTGCGCCCGCGTTGTGTGCTCGGCCTGAACTCGACCTTGTGTGCCCCCTGTGCGCCTAGGAATAGTTGGCGCCGCACAGTTGGCATGGACGCGGCGTTTTTTCTCGTCCGCCGCCTCCTTGCCCGTACGCCTTCCGGTCGAAGGGGGTCCCCACGGCCCTCTTCGTCCAACCCCCACAGGAGGACGTGAGTTGAAGCACCGACGTATACCCAGGCGCCGTGCCGTCGTGACGGGTGCGGGCATCGCCGCGCTGGTCGCCGCGGGAGTGACCTTCCAGACTGCGAACGCGAGCGAGACCGCGCCGACCCCCGAGCCGAAAGCGCTCTCCATCACGGCGGCCGGAAAGCTCGCCCTGACTCTCGACGCGGACCTCGGCGCCGACGCCGCGGGAACGTATTACGACGCGAAGAGCAAGCTCCTCGTCGTGAACGTCCTCGACGAGGCCGCCGCCGAGACGGTCGAGGCGGCCGGCGCCAAGGCCCGCATCGTCGAGAACTCCCTCGCCGAGCTGAAGAGCGCCAGGGCGACCCTCAAGGAGGACGCCACCATCCCCGGCACCGCCTGGGCCACCGACCCGACGACCAACAAGGTCGTCGTCACCGCGGACCGCACCGTCTCCGCGACCGAGCTGGCGAGACTCACCAAGGTCGTCGACGGCCTCGGTACGAAGGCCGAACTCAAGCGCACCAAGGGCGAGTACAAGCCCTTCGTCGCGGGCGGCGACGCCATCACCGGCGGCAGTGGCCGCTGCTCCCTCGGCTTCAACGTGGTCAAGGGCGGTGAGCCGTTCTTCCTGACGGCCGGTCACTGCACCGAGGGCATCTCCACCTGGTCGGCCGGCGGCCAGGTCATCGGCGAGAACGAGGCCTCCAGCTTCCCGGGCGACGACTACGGCCTGGTCAAGTACACCGCGGACGTCGACCACCCCAGCGAGGTGAACCTCTACAACGGCTCCACCCAGGCCATCTCCGGGGCCGCCGAGGCGACCGTCGGTATGAAGGTCACCCGCAGCGGCTCGACCACCCAGGTCCACAGCGGCACGGTCACCGGCCTCGACGCCACCGTGAACTACGGCAGCGGCGACATCGTCAACGGCCTCATCCAGACCGACGTCTGCGCCGAGCCCGGCGACAGCGGCGGCTCGCTCTTCTCGGGCGACAAGGCCATCGGTCTCACCTCCGGCGGCAGCGGCGACTGCACCTCGGGCGGCGAGACCTTCTTCCAGCCCGTCACCGAGGCACTGTCGGCGACCGGTACGCAGATCGGCTGATCGCCCTCAGGCTTCGGCGGGCCGGCGCTCCGGTTTCTTCCTCAGGGCCGCCATCACCACGGTGATGGCGGCCCCCGCCGCTGCCCAGGCGGAGAGCACCAGTAGCGGCCCGGTGGTGTCGTCGCCCTCGAAGTAGGCGATCGAGCGGGCCACCCACACACCCGCGCCCGGTGGCAGTGCCGGGCCGATCGCCGCCCAGAACGGCGGCAGCAGCGGTGGCGGCAGTGCGCCGCCCGCGCTCGGGTTGCCCGCGATCACCACCAGCAGCACGGCCACTCCGATGCAGGCGATCCCGAAGACGCACTGGAGCGCCAGTGTGGCCGCGCCCACCGCGAAGACGACCAGCGCCCCCAGCCCCCACAGGGCCGCCACGCTCCCCGGCAGGGCGCCCAGGACCGGCCCGGCGATGACCGCGCCGCCGAGGCCGCCGACGATCGCGAACAGCGCCAGGGCGCCGAGCCGGATCACCCCGCGCCGGATGTTGGTGGGTCGCGCCCCCGCGCTCATGGCCAGCGCCGACGCACACAGATAGCCGCCCACGCACCACCCCACGACCAGATAGAAGGACGTGAGCCCGTTGGCGTCACCGGTGTCGGCCGGGGCCACGTCCACCGTCCGCAGCGTGCGGCCCTCGGACTTCTCCAGCGCGGCGACGAGCGTGGTCAGCGCGCCCGCGAGGGTGCGGCCGCCACCAGAGGCGACCAGCAGGGTGTCGGTGGTGCCGGCCGGGTCGATCAGCAGGGCGCCGTCGATCTCCCGGTCCTTGATGCGCTCGCGAGCCGCCGCCGCGTCGGCCACCGTGCGCGGGTCCAGCGGCTCACCCGGCAGTCGCTCCAGCCGGGCCACCGCCTCCTCGGCCGCCGCCCGCGGCGCGACCACACCGAACGGTACGTCCCTGAGCTTCGGACTGTGCAGCGCCCCCACGTACGAGGCGATGAAGAGCAACTGCAGGGCGAGCACCCCGATGGCGAGCAGCGTGGCCCGTGGGGTGACGCCGTCCTTGAGCTCGCCGAAGGAGGGAGCGGGGAGCGGGGCCGGCCGTCTGTGTCATGTCCCCGCGGTCCGGGTCGGAGGGCGTTTGCGCAGGTGGGACGGGGCCGAACAGTGATCGTACAGAAGTTCGAAAAGTGGTCTATGGTGGAGGCGGGAAGGTTGTGAACTGATGTTCGAGCCGAGTGGTTGACCGAAGGTGGGAGGTGTGGGTGTCGGCGTTCACACATCTGCACACCGCCTCCGGGTTCTCCCTGCGCTACGGCGCCTCGCACCCGGAGCGGCTGGCCGAGCGCGCCTCCGAACGGGGCATGGACGCCCTCGCCCTCACCGACCGGGACACCCTCGCGGGCTCCGTCCGGTTCGCCAAGGCCTGCGCTAAGGCGGGGGTCCGCCCGCTGTTCGGGGCGGAGCTGGCGGTGGAGACGCCCACACCCTCCGTGGGGCGGACTGCGCGGCGGCGTACTCCCGTGCGCGGGGGTGCCTTCATCGATGAGTCGACACCCCGGGTGGTGTTCCTCGCCCGGGACGGCGCCAAGGGCTGGGCCGGGCTGTGCAGAATCGTTTCGGCGGCGCATGCGGGGGACGGTGAGGGTGCGGTGAGAAGCACCGCACCGCCGCTGCTGCCCTGGGCGGAGTGCGCCTCCGAGGGTTTGACCGTGCTCCTCGGCCCCGCCTCCGACGTGGGGCGCGCGCTGGCCGCCGGGCGCCCCGACCGCGCCGCGAAGCTCCTCGCGCCCTGGCGGGAGATCTACGGCGACGCCCTGCGCCTCGAAGCGGTGTGGCACGGCCGCGAGGGCACCGGCCCCGGTTCGCTGCGGCTGGCCGCCCGGACCGTCGGCTTCGCCGCCGAGCAGCGGGTACGGCCCGTGCTCAGCAACGCGGTCCGGTACGCCGACCCCGGCATGGGCCCGGTCGCCGACGTCCTGGACGCGGCGCGGCGGCTCGTCCCCGTCGACCCCCGGGGCGAGCTGGACTCCGGTGAGGCCTGGCTCAAGGGCGGGGACGCCATGCTGGCCGTCGCCGAGCGGGTCGTCGAGGCCGCCGGCTACCGCCGCGACACCGCGCACCGGCTGCTGGAGCAGACCCGGGCCACGGCCGCCGAGTGCCTGGTCGACCCCGAGGACGACCTCGGCCTCGGCACCGTCCACTTCCCCGAGCCGCACCTCGTCGGCGCGGACCGCCGTACCGCCCAGCGGGCGCTGGCTTCCCGGGCGGCGGCCGGAATGCTGTCGCACGGCTACGACACCCGGCGCGCGTACTGGGACCGGATGCACCGGGAACTGGACGTCATCGCCCACCACGGCTTCGCGTCCTACTTCCTGACGGTCGCTCAAGTCGTCGACGACGTACGGAAGATGGGGATCAGGGTCGCCGCGCGCGGTTCCGGCGCCGGCTCCCTCGTCAACCACCTCCTCGGCATCGCCCACGCCGACCCCGTCGAACACGGGCTGCTGATGGAGCGGTTCCTGTCCAAGCGGCGGGTCGCGCTGCCCGACATCGACATCGACGTGGAGTCCGCACGCCGCCTGGAGGTCTACCGCGCGATCATCGACCGGTTCGGCACCGAGCGGGTCGCGACCGTCGCGATGCCGGAGACGTACCGTGTCCGCCACGCCGTCCGCGACGTGGGCGCGGCCCTCTCCCTGGATCCCGCCGACATCGACCGGATCGCCAAGTCCTTCCCGCACATCCGGGCCCGGGACGCGCGGGCGGCGCTCGAGGAGCTGCCCGAACTGCGTCGGCTGGCGGGCGAGAAGGAGAAGTACGGCCGACTGTGGGAGCTGGTCGAGTCCCTCGATGCCCTCCCGCGCGGAGTCGCCATGCACCCGTGCGGGGTGCTCCTCTCCGACGCCTCCCTCCTCGCCCGTACGCCGGTGATGCCGACCAGCGGCGAGGGGTTCCCCATGTCCCAGTTCGACAAGGACGACGTCGAGGACCTCGGGCTGCTCAAGCTCGATGTGCTGGGGGTGCGGATGCAGTCGGCGATGGCGCACGCGGTGGCGGAGGTGGCGAGGGCGACGGGGGAGCGGGTCGACCTGGACGCGCTCGACTTCGAGCGCGGGGCCGGCGACCCGGCGACGTATCGACTCATCCGTTCCACCGAGACGTTGGGCTGCTTCCAGATCGAGTCGCCGGGGCAGCGGGACCTGGTGGGGCGGCTCCAGCCGGCCACCTTCCACGACCTCGTGGTCGACATCTCCCTCTTCCGGCCCGGTCCGGTCGCCGCCGACATGGTGCGGCCGTTCATCGCGGCCCGGCACGGGCGGGCGCCGGTCCGCTATCCGCACGCCGACCTGGCGGAGCCGCTGCGGGAGACGTACGGCGTGGTCGTCTTCCACGAGCAGATCATCGACATCGTGCACCTCATGACGGGCTGCGGCCGGGACGAGGCGGACCAGGTGCGGCGCGGGCTCTCCGACCCCGAGTCGCAGGGGCGGATCCGGGTCTGGTTCGCGCAGCACGCGGCCGCGAAGGGGTACGACACCGAGACGATCGCCCGGACCTGGGAGATCGTCGAGGCCTTCGGGTCGTACGGCTTCTGCAAGGCGCACGCGGTGGCCTTCGCGGTGCCGACGTACCAGTCGGCGTGGCTGAAGGCGCATCATCCGGCGGCGTTCTACGCCGGGTTGCTCACGCACGACCCCGGCATGTACCCGAAGCGGCTGCTGCTGGCGGACGCGCGGCGGCGCGGGGTGCCGATCCTGCCGTTGGATGTGAACCGGTCGGCGGTCGCTCACCGTATCGAACTGGTGTCTGAATCGGGGGAGTCGGAGGGGTCGGAAGGACCGGGGCGGGAAGGGGCGAGGACGGAAGGGGCAACGGGGACCAAGGTCTGGGGGCTGCGGCTGGCTCTCTCCGATGTGCACGGCATCAGCGAGGCCGAGGCGGCGCGGATCGCGGACGGGCAGCCGTACGCCTCGCTGCTGGACTTCTGGGAGCGGGCCCGGCCGAGTCGGCCGCTCGCTCAACGGCTGGCACAGGTGGGCGCGTTGGACGCGTTCGGGGCCAACCGGCGTGATCTGCAACTGCACTTGACCGAGCTGCACCGGGGTGGCCGGGGTGCGGGCGGCGGTCAGCTGCCGTTGGCGGGCGGGCGGCGGACCGCGTCGGCCGGTCTGCCGGACCTGTCCTCCGCCGAGCGGCTCAGCGCCGAGCTGGGCGTGCTCTCGATGGACGTCTCGCGCAATCTGATGGACGACCACCGGGTGTTCCTCGACGAGCTGGGCGTGGTGTCGGCCCGGCGGCTGCGCGAGGCGCGGCACGGGGAGACGGTGCTGGTCGCGGGCGCCCGGGTGGCGACCCAGACCCCGCCGATCCGCTCCGGCAAACGGGTCATCTTCACCACCCTCGACGACGGCACGGGCCTGGTCGACCTCGCCTTCTTCGACGACTCCCACGACGCGTGCGCCCACACCGTCTTCCACTCCTGGCTGCTGCTGGTGCGCGGGGTGGTGCAGCGGCGCGGCCCGCGCAGCCTCAGCGTGGTGGGCGCGGCCGCCTGGAACCTCGCCGAACTGGTGGAGCTGCGGCGCGAGGGCGGCCTCGACGCGGTGGCGCCCCGGCTGGCGGAGCGCGTGGGCGCCGGGGGCGCGGCGGACGGCGACACCGATGGCGTTCCGGCGAGCGGCGACACCGGCAGCGCCCCCGATGGCGGACGAGGCGGCGACACCGGCCGCCGTATCCACATGTCCACCGGTTACGAGATGCACCCGTGGGCCGATCTGCGGCCCGCGGGCGAAGAGCCTTCACAAGGCCCCTCACGAGTACGGAAGTTGTGGCACCAGAGCCCAGGGAGTGCGGGATGACCATCCTCTGTGTACGTTTCCAGCTGCCGCCGGGGTACGAGGCGGCCCTGCCCGGACTGCTGGGTCTGCTCGAGGACTTCACCCCGGTCGTGGAGGCGCTGCCGCCGGACGGGGCGCTGGCCGATCTGCGGGGCGCCGAGCGGTACTTCGGCCGGGACGCCGAGGAACTGGCCCGGCTGATCCGGGTCCGCGCCCTCGCGCTGTACGGCGTCGACTGTGTGATCGGCGCCGGGCCCGGACCGCTGCTGGCGCGGCTCGCGCTGGGGGCGGCGATGCCCGGATCGCCGTGCGCGGTCCCCGAGGACCTCGTCGTGGACTTCCTCGCCGAACTGCCGGTCGCCGCGCTGCCCGGCGTCGGCACCGCGACCGCCCGCACGCTGTGCGAGTACGGCCTCGACACCCTCGGCGGGGTCGCCGGCGCGCCCCTGTCCACACTCCAGCGCCTGGTCGGCGCGAGGACCGGCCGTGAGCTGCACGAGAAGGCGAACGGCGTCGACCGCGGCCGGGTCGTACCGAACGCCGTCTCCCGCGCCCTCGCCACCGAACAGCCCTTCCTCCACGACGAGTTGAACCCGGACCGGCACCGCCGTGCGCTGCTCGCCGGCACCGAGGAACTGGGCTCCCGGCTGCGCGCCCTGGAGAAGGTCTGCAGCACCCTGACCCTCACCGTGCGCTACGCCGACCGTTCTTCGACGATCCGCACCCGCACGCTCAAGGAACCGACCGCCCACTCCCCGGCGCTGACGGCGGCGGCCTACGCCATGTACGACGCCCTCGGCCTCCAGCGCGCCCGCGTGCGCGCGATAGCCCTGCGCGCCGAGGGCCTCATCCCCGCCGACCAGGCCTCCCATCAGCTCGCCTTCGACCCCGTCGACGAGAAGCTCCGCCGTATCGAGGAGATCGCCGACCTGGCTCGCGCCAAGTTCGGCCCCCACGCGGTGATGCCGGGGACGCTGGCCGCGTGACGCCAACCGTCTGGTGACGGTTCGGCGTCACGTGTCAGTGGGCCACGGGCATCACTTGAAGTTTTTACTGACGCGTAACTTCCCACTTTTTCTACTCGCCCGTAACTTGGCGAAGAAGAACAGCATCCTCGTGATCCGGATCACAGGGCGAACGTCGTCGCACGTCCCTTGAGCCGCAAGGAGATCACCCGATGCTGCCCTGGAAGCGCCTGCTCAGACCCTTGGCCGCCCTGTGTCTGGCCGCCGCCGCGACCCTCGTCCCCGTCACCGCCGCCCAGGCCGCCGACACGGCCGCCGCGCCCAGCCGTGGCTGGAACGACTACACCTGCGAGCCCTCCAGCGCCCACCCCCGCCCCGTCGTCCTCGTCCACGGGACCTTCGCCAACTCCGTCGACAACTGGCTGGGCCTCGCGCCGTACCTCGTCCACCGCGGCTACTGCGTCTACTCCCTCGACTACGGACAACTCCCCGGCGTCGCCTTCTTCAACGGGCTCGGCCCCATCGACAAGTCGGCGGAACAACTGGACGCCTTCGTCGACAAGGTGCTCGCCGCGACCGGCGCCGCCGAGGCCGATCTCGTCGGCCACTCGCAGGGCGGCATGATGCCCCGCTACTACCTCAAGTTCCTCGGCGGCGCCGCGGAGGTGAACGCCCTCGTCGGCATCGCGCCCTCCAACCACGGCACCACCCTGAACGGTCTCACCGAACTCCTGGAGTACTTCCCCGGCGCCGGTGACCTCCTGTCCGGCGCCACACCGGCCCTCGCCGACCAGGTGGCCGGGTCCGCCTTCATGACCAAGCTCAACGCCGGCGGCGACACCGTGCCCGGCGTCGCCTACACGGTCCTCGCCACCAAGTACGACGAGGTGGTCACGCCGTACCGGACCCAGTTCCTCGACGGGCCGAACGTCCGCAACATCCTCATCCAGGACCTCTGCTCGCTCGACCTCTCCGAGCACGCGGCGATCGGCCTCCTCGACCGCATCGCGTTCCACGAGGTCGCCAACGCCCTCGACCCGGCCCGCGCCACCCCGACGACCTGTCTCTCGGCCGTCGGCTGACACGTGCCGGTACGTTCCGCCGGGGCCTGTCCGGCCTGAGCCGCCGGGCAGGCCCCGGAAGTCGTCAGCGGCCGTGCCGCCCGCCGCTCGTCGCACGGCGGCGGGCCGCGGCGAAGAGGAGGGAGGAACCGGCCGCCAGGACGGCCGCGCCGCCGAGGGCCAGGTACGCGGTCCCGCCGTCGCCACCGGTGTCCGCGAGGCCCTCCTTGCCGCCGGCGGGTTCCGCGAGGCCGGTACCCGCGGTCGACCCGTCGGCCGTCGTCGACTTCGCGGTAGGTGACACGTCGGCGGAGGTCGTGTCGGCGGACGCCTGTGCCGACGGCTTCTCCGTCGCCTTCTCCGACGCCTTCGGGGTCGGGCCCGTCGTCGTGTCCGCGTCGTCGTCGCCGTGGCCGCCGTGCTCGACGGTCGACTCGTCGGCACCGTCCTCGATCTGCTCCTCGGAGGGCGCGGAGGCGCTGCCGTCGCCCGCACCGCCGCCGCCGAAGGTGACGTCCGAACAGGAGTAGAACGCCTCCGGGCTGTCCGAGCGCTGCCAGACCGCGTACAGCAGATGCCTGCCGGAGCGCTGCGGGAGGGTGCCGGAGAACGTGTAGAAGCCACCCGACGCGGCCGGGGCGGTGGCCGTCGCGACCGGGTCCGCGAGGTCGAGGTCGTCCCAGGCGAGCGGCTGGGACGGGTCGTGGCCGGCCTTGGTGACGTACACCGTGAAAGTGCCCTTGTGCGGGGCGGTCACCCGGAACTTGAAGGTGTGCGACCCGGCGCGCACACTCGTCGCCGGCCAGTCCGCGCGGGCCAGGTCGAGGCCCTTGAACGCCTCGTTGCCGGCGGCGCACAGCTTGCCGTCCGGGATCAGCTCCCGGTGGCGGCCGGCCGCGTCACCGATCCGTACGCCGTTCCAGTCGTACAGCGCCTGCGTGCCGCCGGCCGCGACCGCCGCCCGGCAGGCCGCCGACCTGGGGCTCTCGGGGCCCTCCGCGTAGCACTGCGCCACCCGGCTCACCGGGTCGCCCAGCGAACCGTGCGCCACGGCGGGCCCGGCGGCGAACGCGGTCAGGGCGAGCGGGGCGACACCGACGGCACCGGCGGCCGCGGCGGCCTTGCGGCGGGCAGCGGGCATGGGGGCACTCCTCGAAGCGGTCCTGGACGGCACCGGATCGGACCCGGGCGCCGGGGGCGATCAGCAAACTAGCCCCGAGGAACCGTGAAATCGCCTACTGAGGGCCGGTGCGGGAGATCCTTATGGTCGCGTTAAGGAGGGGCTAACCGAGGGCTCAGGAAAGCGGGGTCCCGTACCGGCCGGTGATCCGATTCTTACCTGGGCGCGGAACAATGCGCCCGTTCACGTCAGTTGGTGATGGGTTGAGCGATCGGAACGATCAGCCGGTGAGAAGAGCGAGAAGAAGAGGAGCGGCCATGACCGCCGTGCGTGGAACATCCGTGGACATCGCCACCGAGGACGGTACGGCCGACGCCTATCTCGTCCATCCCGACGACGACGCCTCGCATCCGGCGGTCCTGTTGTACATGGACGCGTTCGGGCTGCGACCGCATCTGAAGGCCATGGCCGACCGGTTGGCCGGTGCCGGGTACACGGTCCTCGTACCCAATGTCTTCTACCGCTCAAGACGTACCCCGGTGTTCGACCTGCCCGAGTTCATCGACCCTGCAGTACGTCCGGAGCTGTGGGACCAGATCCTGCCGGTCATGCTGACGCTCACGCCGGAACTCGCGCAGCGGGACGCGGCGGCGTACCTGGGGTGGCTGGCCGAGAACCCGCGGGCCGCCGACGGGCCCGTCGGGATCACCGGCTACTGCATGGGCGCCCGGCTGGCGCTGTACACCGCCGGTGCCTTCCCGGAGAGGGTGGCCGCGGCGGCCGGCTTCCACGGTGGCCGCCTGGCGACCGAAGACCCGGACAGCCCGCACCTCGCGGCGGCCGGATCACCGGCGAGGTGTACCTCGGTCACGCCGACCAGGACCCGTCCCTGCCTCCGGAGCAGATCGAGCTGCTCGACAAGGCCCTCACCGCGGCGGGCGTCCGCCACCGCACCGAGGTCTACACGGGCGCACCCCACGGCTACACCCAGGCCGACACCGCCTCCTACGACGCCGACGCGGCGGAACGCCACTGGGCCGCCCTGCTGGACCTGCTGGACCGCACCCTGCGGTAGCCCGCTCACGACGCCGGTCGGGCGGCCCAGCAGCGTGTGCTCAGCCGTCCGGCCACCAGGTGCGCGCGATGTCCTTCCGCACTTCCCGGCGCTCGACGGGGCGTTCCTCTGCCTCGTCCCGCACGCGGCGGGACGTGGACTTCCTCAGGGGCTTCTGCACGGTCGTACGGCGCATGGCTGCCTCCTTGCGTCTACCGTGTTCCGCGGTTTCACGGAGATAGACATGTTCCGGGAGCGTTCCTCATCGTTCGTGCTCTGTCAGTGGCGGCTGTCACCATCGGGACTGTCAGTGGCAGGTGTCACTCTGGCGGCATGACCAACATCGACGACGGTGAAACCTCCCGAGCCCCTGAAACAGCGAAGAACGCGGCGGCGGATGACGCCCCGGCGGCCGTCGACTGGGACGCGGAAGCCGCCGCTTTCGACGACGAACCCGATCATGGCCTGCGGGAACCTGTCGTCCGGGAGGCCTGGGAGGCCCGGTTGCGGGACTGGTTGCCGAGTCGCGCCTCCGACGTCCTCGACCTCGGCTGCGGCACGGGCAGCCTGTCACTCCTCGCGACCGAGCAGGGGCACCGGGTGACCGGAGTCGACTCCTCGCCGGCCATGGTCGCCCTCGCCCGCGCCAAACTCGCCGGGCGTCCCGCCGTGTTCCTCGTCGGCGACGCGGCGGCACCGCCCGTGGGGGAGGAGCGGTTCGACGTGATCCTCGTCCGCCATGTCCTGTGGACCCTGCCCGAGCCGGGGCGCGTCCTGCGCCGCTGGTGCGGACTGCTCCGGCCCGGAGGACGGCTCGTGCTGGTCGAGGGTGTCTGGGGCACGGTCAGCCCGGTCGGCATACCCGCCGAGCGGCTGCACGCGCTGGTCGCGCCGCTCGTGCCCGAGGCGGTGGTGGAGTGGCTGGGGGACGACTCGCCCCTGTGGGGCAAGGAGGTCGAGGACGAGCGGTACGCGGTGCTGGCCCGTCTCTGAGCGCCCACCCGCGTACCGCCCGCGCCGACACCGTCCATGTCGGCACCGTCCACGCCGACACCGTCCATGTCGGCACCGTCCGCCAGCTCCCGGCTCGGTCTACGCCAGGAGCGACTCCAGGCCCCCATCGACGGTGGCGAACACTTCCAGTTCGTCGAGGGCGGTGACGGCGGCCCCGGCGGCCTCGGGGTCGCTCTCCGCGAGCCCGCTCTCCGCGAACTCGTCCTCGTCCAGCCGCAGTACGGTCGTGCCGTCGGCGGAGCGCCACAGGTCCAGGTCGAGGTCCTCGACGACGAGTTCCCCGCCGGAGAGCGTCGCCGGGCGGGTGATGTCGCAGTACCAGCCCTTCAGCCGGCCGCGCGCGTCCCGGACCTCCTTCACGGCGTACCACCGGTCGCGCCAGTAGTACTCGGTGAAGACGTCACCGGGCTCGAACCGTACGAAGCCGAAGTCCCGTACGCCGTCGCTCGCCCAGGAGGCGCGGACCGCGATCCGGGTGCCGTCGTCGCTCAACAGCCGCGCGGGATAACGGATCTTCGTACGGCCCGCCTTGAGCAGGACGACGTCCAACTCCTCCAGGGACTCAGCCGAGTTCTCGGACATACCGCACCTCCGTGGCGCACACCTCGTAACCGAACCACTTGTTGACCGCGAGCATCGGCCCGTTGCCGCTGTCGTTGCCGGTGAACGCCTCCCTGTAGCCGGCGGCGCGGGCTCGGTGCAGGGAGTCGTTCTTGGCGAGCTTGGCGAGGCCCCGGCCGCGGAATGCGCGGGCGGTGCCGGTCATGCCGGTGAAGTAGCGGTCCCGGCCGTCCGTGCGGACGGCGGTGAACGCGACGGGCGTGCCGTCCACGACGACCACCGTGCTCAGTCCGTGGTCCAGCAGCGGGTGGCGAAAGGTCTCCGCGAGCCACAGCCGGTAGTCGTCGAACTCCGCGTCGAGGTCGCCGGGTTCGTCCGCCGAGGCCTCCGCGTCCAAGTCGAACAGGGGGCGCGGGTCCTCGGCGAAGTCGGCGGCCGTGCGCAGCTCGACGCCCTCCGGCGGGGGCTGCAGCGGAGGGAGGGCGCCGTGCGCCAGGTCCAGGCGGAGGAAGTGGGCGGAGCGGCTGGGAGTGTAGCCGCGCCGCTCGGCGAACGCGCGGTTCGCCGGAGTGTCCAGCACCCACGACAGCAGCCGCTTCGCCCCCACCGCCGTCAGCCGCT
This sequence comes from Streptomyces sp. NPDC002787, assembly GCF_053592095.1. Taxonomy (NCBI): domain Bacteria; kingdom Bacillati; phylum Actinomycetota; class Actinomycetes; order Kitasatosporales; family Streptomycetaceae; genus Streptomyces; species Streptomyces sp. NPDC002787. Next base: position 73,939 of record NZ_JBSFVC010000016.1, read on the forward strand.
GCTCGGCGGTGCGCACCAGCAGGGCGCCGGCACCCCGGCGCAGATGCTCCGGGTGCACGTACACGTTCAGGTAGCCCTGGCCCGGTACGGGGCTGTCGTCGGCGATGCCCATCTGTACGGTGCCGATCACCTCGCCGTCCGCCTCGGCGACCAGCTGCTGGTAGTGGGCATCGGCAGTCGCGTGCGTGGCGTCGTGGAGGAGGGACTCGGCGGTGCTGACCATGAAGGGCAGGGCCAGCCGTCGTACCTCGACGAAGGCCTCGGCGTCCGCGGTGTCGGCGGCGCGGAGGTCGCGCACGATCAGTGTCATGGGAGCGCACGCTACGCGGGGCGCACGGCGGCTGCCTCCGAATTTCCGGCGGGTACGGGACAATCACCGCGTGACCTTGAAGATTCGCATCGTGGAGGGGGCCGCGCCCTACGAGCAGGTGCGCGCCCAGATCTCCGAACAGGCCCGCTCGGGGGCGCTCCCCGTGGGGTACCGGCTGCCCACCGTACGGGGGCTCGCCGAGCAGCTCGGGCTCGCCGCCAACACCGTCGCCAAGGCGTATCGGGCGCTGGAGACGGACGGGGTGATCGAGACGCGGGGGCGCAACGGGACGTTCGTGGCTGCCGCCGGCTCGGCTGCGGAGCGCGAGGCCGCGGCAGGGGCAGCGGCGTACGCGGAGAGGGCGCACCGGCTGGGGCTGAGCGAGGCGGAGGCCCTGGCGGTGGCCCGCGATGCCCTGCGGGCGGCGTACGCGCAGTAGAGAGGGCCACCGGGGGCTGAGGCGGGTTCGGCACCACCGAAACGCGCCGCTGTGGCTGAGCGTCGTCGCGGTGGACACAGGTGAGCGGTCACGTCCGGGACAAGTGGTCCGGGACGCGGGTCGGGTTCAGGCCCGTCTTCTTCGCCGCCCGTGCGAACGTCATCGCGTCCTCCACCGCCGCCGCGTGGGGGTCGTTGTTGAAGTACACGTAGGTGTCGGCGTCGGCGGGCCAGGTGTCGGCGATGCGGACGGCCCAGGTGGTGAGGGACTGACGGCCGTAGCGGGGCCAGGGACGTGCTCGGCCCTGGTGGAGGCGGAGGTAGCCCCAGTCGGTGGTGCGCCACAGCGGTGTGGCCGGGCGGGCCCGTACGTCGGCCCAGCACAGGGCCGCACCGCGGGACTCCAGGACCTCGCGGACCTCCGGCGTCCACCAGGAGTCATGGCGGGGCTCGACCGCGATCCGGGTGCGTGGGCGGAAGCAGCCGAGGCAGGTGTCCAGGAGCCCCGCGTCGGCCCGTAGCGTCGGCGGCAGCTGGAGCAGGACCGGCCCCAGACGGTCACCCAGCCCCTCCGCGTGGCTCAGGAGCCGGTGCACCGGCTCCTCGGGGTCCTGCAGCCGCTTGATGTGGGTCAGATACCGGCTCGCCTTCACCGCGACCACGAAGTCCTCCGGCACCCGTGCCCGCCACGCCTCGAAGTTCTCCCGCGTGGGCAGCCGGTAGAACGCGTTGTTGAGCTCGACCGTCGCGAACCGCGCCGCGTACTCCTCCAGCCAGAGCCGGGTGGGGCAGCCCTCCGGGTAGAGGGCGCCCCGCCAGTCCTTGTACTGCCACCCCGACGTGCCGACGAACAGGGTCATACGGCTATCAAAGCACTACAGGTACAGACCCGCGTCCGCTCCGCCCCGCGGCTCCGGCAGTGACGTCGGTGACGTGCCGCGACGCAGCGCGTACAGCTCGGCGAGCGTCGCGCCCTCGCGGCCGACGCCCTCGTCCGTGCCGAGCCAGTTCACCGCCTCCGCGCGGGTCAGGGCGCCCACCTCGATCCGGGCGAGGCAGCGGCCGGGGCGGACCACGGCGGGGTGCAGGCGCTCCAGGTCCTCGTTGGTGGTGACGCCGACCAGGACGTTGCGCCCCTGGCCGAGCAGGCCGTCCGTCAGGTTCAGCAGGCGGGAGAGCGCCTGGCCCGCCGTGTGCTTGGCCTCCCCGCGGATCAGCTCGTCGCAGTCCTCCAGGAGCAGCAGCCGCCAGCGGCCCTTGCCCGCCGCGTCCTCCTCGCCGATCGCGATGTCCATCAGATACCCGACGTCGGAGAAGAGCCGCTCGGGGTCCAGGACGCAGTCGACCTGGCACCAGTCCCGCCAGGAACGGGCCAGCGTACGCAGCGCGGAGGTCTTGCCGGTGCCGGGCGGGCCGTGCAGCAGCAGGAGGCGGCCCGCGATGTCCTCGGGGGTCGTCTTCATCAGGCGGTCCATCGCGTCCGCCACCGGCGCCGTGTAGTTCGGCCGTACCTCTTCCCAGGTGCCCGCCGAGATCTGCCGGGTCGTACGGTGCGGGCCCCGGCGCGGCGAGACGTACCAGAAGCCCATCGTCACGTTCTCCGGCTGCGGCTCGGGCTCGTCGGCCGCGCCGTCGGTGGCCTGGCCGAGCACCTTCTCCGCGAGCTCGGCGGTGGTCGCGGTGACCGTGACGTCGGCGCCGCGGTTCCAGCGGGAGATCAGCACGGTCCAGCCGTCGCCCTCGGCGAGGGTCGCGCTGCGGTCGTCGTCCCGTGCGGAGCGCAGCACCCGGGCGCCCGGCGGCAGCAGGGTGGCCCCGGACCGTACCCGGTCGATGTTCGCCGCGTGCGCGTACGGCTGCTCGCCCGTCGCGAAACGGCCGAGGAACAGCGCGTCGACGACATCGGACGGGGAGTCGCTGTCGTCGACGTTGAGCCGGATCGGCAGTGCGTCGTGTGGGTTGGCAGACATGCCGCCATGATCCGTCACCGAGGGCGCCCCGTGCATCCGCTTTCCGTAGTGTGCCGGTCGTGTCCGTCCCTGCCCCGTTCCGTGCCGCGCCGGCCGTGTCCACCGCCGTCCGTGCTTCCCGTCCACACGGTCGGTCCGATTGCCCAGGACTTCACGGCGGAAGCTCCCCTACCGCCCGTCCGCGCGGTTACTGTTGCCCATGATGGGACGTCATGGGTGGAATTCGGGGGACCGGCGGTGGCGGCTCACCGCGCTTCTCGGCGTGGGGGCGGCGGCTCTTGCCCTCGTCGTGACCTTGTTCCACACACTTCCCGGAGGCGGCGGCAGCACCGCCGGCACCACACGTGACGGCGACAAGGTGCACGGCACACCCGCCACCCCGTCCGAGGACACCGGCCCCGACGTGGGCTGGGGCTTCACCCACACCCAGTTCAGCGCCGACGAGGGCAGCGGGGCGGCCGTAGAGCGCGTCGAGAAACGTCTCGGTGAGCGGCCCCTGCCGCAGATCCAGCACATCATGGGCTGGGGCGCCGGCAACCCCGAACCCGTCGAGGGGCGTTACGACTTCGAGGAGATGGACCGGCGCGTCGACTTCGTCCGCGCCACCGGCGGCACCCCCGTCGTCACCCTGTGCTGCGCGCCCGACTGGATGAAGGGCGGCAGGTCCGGCGCCGACAACACCGACTGGAGCCAGGCCGCGCTGGAGACCGCGCCCGAGCCCGAGCACTTCGCGGACTACGCCGCCCTCGCCGCGACGGTCGCCAAGCGGTACCCCGACGTACGGCACTTCATCGTCTGGAACGAGTTCAAGGGCTTCTGGAACAACGCGGAGGCCCGCTGGGACTACGAGGGGTACACCGAGCTGTACAACCTCGTCTACAAGGCCCTGAAGAAGGTCGACGAGGACATCATGGTCGGCGGGCCGTATCTGGTCATGGACAGTCTCGACCCACGGCAGAAGCAGGACGCGTCGACGTCGCTGAAGGGTCCCTGGGGGGCCATGGACCAGCGGGTTCTCGACGCCTTCGACTACTGGAACAAGAACAAGGCCGGCGCGGACTTCGTGGTGGTGGACGGGTCCAGCTACAGCAAGGACGACGAGCTGATCCCCGACGAGTTCGCGGCCACGGAGAAGTTCACGGCCGTGGGCGAATGGGTGCGGGAACGCTCCGCCGGTCTGCCGCTGTGGTGGGCCGAGTACTACGTCGAGCCCGCCGACGGCGACGACAACCGGCACGGCTGGTCCGAGACCCGGCGGGTCGCCGTCCAGGCCTCCGGGCTGATCGGGATGGCCAAGGGCGGGGCGACCTCCGGGTTCTACTGGAATCCGGAGGAGAAGAGCGGGGAGTGCCCCGGGTGTCTGTGGACCCCGACCGACAAGAGCGACGGTGGGCAGGAGTTGCCCATGTACGGGCTGCTGTCCCGGTTCGGCGAGGAGTTCCCGCCGGGGACGAGGTACGAGACGGTCGCCGTCGCCGCCGACGACAAGCCCAACGTGCGGGTGCTCGCGGACGACAGGGCCGTGCTGGTGGTCAACACGCTCGACCGCCGGATCAGTGCGGACATCGACGGCGAGAAGTTCGAGATGGGCGCGTACGAGGTGAAGTGGCTGAAGAGGTGATCCTCACGACGAGCCCATCGTCAGGAACCTCTGCACCAGCGACGCCAGCAGCAGCGCCAGCAGGGGCAGACTGAACCAGAAACTGCTCTGGAGCCAACGGAGTTGGCGGACGCTGGGCCGCACCGCCACCCGGACGACCTCGCGGACGCTCAGCAGCACGATCAGCGCGATCGCGGCGAGGCCGCCCACGACCGACCACGGGGTCCAGGTGACCTGGGGGCCGATCGGGCCGGGGTCGGGCTCGGGGGCCGTTCCGGTCTGGTCGCGCAGGGCGAAGATCGTGGCGTCGGCGTTGGAGAAGACCTGCCTGAGGTCGTCGCGCTTGTCCAGGTTCTGGATGAGGCGCGACTCCCAGTTCCTGGAGTAACCGGCGTCCATCTGGAGGTTGGTGACCTGGCTGCGGTTGATGATCAGATACGAGTTGGCGCCGGCGTCCTTCAGCGCCTTGGCCACACCGGAGACCAGGACCGGGTCGCTCGGCGCGAGCGTCGGCACGTACTCGACCTTCTCCATGTCCCGGGCACCCCACGGCATCGCGGGCGTCACGTTGTTCACCGGGTCGTCGCTGAGCCAGAGCAGCCGTACGGTCGGGTCGTCGTGGGCGTAGACGTACTCCATGGCGGCGACCTCGCCCGGGCGGACGCGCTCGAAGGGCTCGTTGCCCCAGCGGGCGACCAGGAAGCCGCCGACGAGGACCAGGCCGGCCATGAGCGCGGCCAGCGGGGCGAGGCTCACCCGGTCCTTGTCGCGTTCCTCGGCGGTGGCGCCGGTGCGCGGGAAGAGGGCGAGACCGGCCAGCAGGGCAGCGCCCGGAAGCGCGAACATGAAGACCCGCAGGGCCATCTCACCGCCGTACGACTGCATGCCGAAGCCCAGGAACGGCACGAAGGTCAAAACCAGCAGGGAGCGTTCGCGGTATTTGTTCTCGCGGCGGCGCAGGAAGCCGTAGCAGGCCAGGAGCATGACCAGGCCGGCGAGGGCGACACGGGCGTACAGCACGAGTTTGTGGGTCGAACTGCCCTCACCGATCCGGCCGGAGACCGAGGACGTGACGTTCCCGCCCACCCCGCCGACGCCGCCGAAGAGCTCGTCGAAGTGGCCGGACCAGTAGGGCTCGGCGAGGAAGCCCACCCAGACGGCGACCATGACCGCGAACAGGATGGGCAGGCCGCGCAGTTCGCAGCGGCCGATCAGGACGAGGACCGCGAGGACGCCCAGCATCACGAACGGGGTGAGCTGGTGGGCCGGGACCGTCGCCGCGTACAGCGCGATCAGGACCATCAGCAGCACGGCTCGCTGCCGGCGGTCCGTGGGTTCCACCTCGGCCTCGCCCGGGCGCACCTTGCCCCACAGCATGTGCGGGGCGCGGAACCAGACCAGGAGGATCGCCACGAACGCCAGATAGAGGAGGTAGGTGAAGCCCTGCGGGGAGAAGTAGTCCTGGCCCACCCAGCCGCTGAGGACGAAGATCCAGATGCCCGTCCACTTGGCCCGCCAGCCCGCCCGCATATGGCGGGTGAGGAGGAACAGCGGGGGCAGGTACAGGAGTTGGACGGCCGTCGGCCACCAGCGGATGATCTCGGTGAAGTCCGTGATCCCGCAGGCCTGGGCGGCGAACGTGGCCGCCGCGAAGAAGCCCGGCCAGCTCCAGCGGGCGTCCAGGTCGGGTACGGCCGAGCCGGTGCGGTCGATGTAGTCGATGAAGCCCAGGTGCTGCCAGGCCGTCGCGAACCGGGGCTCCGTCTCGATCACGGCGGGCAGCGCGTGTAAGGAGAACACGGTGGCCAGCAGCGTGATCAGCAGCAGCCCCCGGTGCTCACGGGCCGGCCACAGCAGCGAGGCGAACACCGTGGCCAGCAGCGCCGCCCCGACCAGCGTCGGCGTGGGCAGCACGGAGATCAGACCGAGGCCACCCATGCGGTCCAGGTCGGAGTCGTCCAGCGCGAGCGCGGGCACCCAGTAGAGCAGGAGCGCGGACAGCAGCAGGAAGCCGAGGACCACACCGGTGATCGTGGGGCGCGACAGCCGTTCCCGCAGGGTCACACGCGGTGCCTCCTCGGCGGACGGCACCTCGTGGACCGGCGGCTTCACCGGCTCCCGTACAGGCTTCTCCAGGTCCCCGGCCTCTCGTACCTGGGCCGCTTCCCGTACGGCCTCCTCGAACGGGGCGTCCACCTCCGGGACCTCCGCCGGGCCCAGGGAGGACTCCGATCCCGGCTCGCGCTCTTCCACGGGCAGCCCGAACGCGAGTGGCATCCCGAGCGGACGGGTCGGCCGGTCCTGCGCCCAGGTCGGCCGGTGGTCCTTGCTCACGGACGCGGTTCCGGTGGGCGGGGTGCCGGGGCCGGGCCGTACGTCCGGGCGGCGCTCCAGATGGTCGAAGTCGACGTGGACGCCGAGCGCGAGGGTGTCGGAGTCGAGCCGCCGGGACCAGGCGCCGCTCTGCTTCTTCGCGGCGGAGGCCACCCGGCCCAGGTCGGCGAGGTCCCCGTCCGGCGCCGCTCCCGAGGGCACCTCGGCGGGCCCGGCGGTGCGCAGGATCCGGTACAGCCGGGGCGCGGCGATCAGCACGATCACCGCGAGGCTGGAGATCTCGGCGACACCGGCTCCGGTCAGACCCATGCGGGGGAGCAGCAGCAGGGTCAGGCCGAGGACCAGGGCACACAGCAGGCCCTGCAGCCAGGCCAGTCCGGCCGTACGGCTCTGGGCGCGCAGCACCGCGAAGTACGTCTCCATCACGACCCGCAGCACCGCGCCGACCGCGAACCAGCGCAGCAGCGGGGTCGCCGCGTCCGCGTAGCCCTGACCGAAGACGGCCAGGATCCAGGGCGCCCCGAAGAACAGCACCGCGCACACCGGCAGCATGATCCGCGCCATCCGCTTCAGCGCGGCCCGGGTGTTGGAGGCGAGGCGGGCCGGGTCGTGCGCGCCCTCCACGGTCAGCGAGGCACCCATGTTGATGGCGAGCAGATTGACCGTGCCGCCGATGGTGGTGGTGATGTAGAAGTACGCGTTGTCGGCGGAGCTGACCTGGGCGGCGACGATCACCGGGACCAGGTAGACCACCGCGAGAGAGAACAGCGAGCCGGTGTAGTCGCCCGCGAGGAAGCGGCCGATCTCCCTCCACGACGGCGGGCGCGCGTGGTCCTCGGTGGCCTTCACATGCTTCGGGATCAGCCGCCGGAACACCAGCCAGCCCAGCGGCAGCACGGACATCGCGATCGCCGCGACCCAGGACACGAACACGCCCATGGTCGGGACGGCGGCGGCGAACACCACCAGCAGCACCAGCTTCACCGCCGAGAACACGGTGTTGCCGACCGGCACCCACACCGCGCTGCGCAGCCCGGTGAGCACCCCGTCCTGGAGCGTCAGCACCGACCAGGCGACCACCGCGAGCACGAAGAACACGGCGTTGACCGGATCGTGCAGGAAACTGTACGACGACCCCCACAGGCCCAGCGTCAGCAGGAACACGCCCGCCGCGAGCGCCACGACCACCGAACTGCCCGCGTACGTACGGAAGATCAGCCGACCGGTGCCGCGCCCCGCGACCGGGATGAACCGGGCCAGGGCACCGGTCAGCGTCAGCGCGGTGAGCCCGGCGAGGAGCTTCATCGCGGCGATCGCGGCGGAGCCCTGGCCGACCGAGGCCTCGGTGTAGTAGCGGGCGGCGGCCAGCCAGAAGCCGAGGCCCAGCACGGCCGAGATACCGGTGTTCAGCATCAGGGCGTAGGCGTTGCGGAACAGCTGGTCGCCCCCCGCCCCCTTGCCCAGGCCGGGCAGCCGCAGCCTGCGGCCGGCACCGGACTGCTGCTCGGTCTCCTCGGTCGTGGTGGTCCCGGCCTGCCCGGCCGTGGTGGTCGTCGTGTCAGACACGGGAACGGATGGCCTTCCGGACCTGTCGTGCTCTTCGGACCATGGCGTACCCCTTGGTGAGGGCACGGTCCCGGGCGAAGTCGCGGGCGATCGCGCGGCCCTCGATCAGCCGCTCGAACTCCGCGGCCCCGGTGGAGCGCCGCACGGTGACCCGTCGCAGCGCGTACGGGCCCTGCCGGCGCCGGGCGAGCGCGTTGCCGACCGCGAGCGCCTGGGCGAACCCCGTCTCCCGCACCGCGACGCGCACCCGGCGGCTGGAGTAGCCGTACGGGTAGGCGAACGAGACGGGCCGGGTGCCCAGTTCGTCGGCGACGATCTGGCGGCAGCGCCGCAGCTCGAACCGGAGCCGGTCGTCGTCCAGCATGTCGAGCTGCGGGTGGGTGTGACTGTGCCCGCCGATCTCCACGCCGCTGTCGGCGAGTTCCCGCACCTGGTTCCAGTCGAGCATGGTGTCGAGGGCGCCGCCGTCGTCGTACGGGCCCTTGATCCAGCCCGTGGTGACGAACAGCGAGGCCGCGAAGCCGTGCTTGACGAGGACGGGCAGGGCGTGGCGGTGCACGCCCTCGTACCCGTCGTCGAAGGTGACCAGCACGGGTCGGGCCGGCAGCGGACGCCCCAGCCGCCAACTCGCCGCCAGCTCGGCCGTGTCGACCGGGGTGAAGCCCAGCTCGTCGATGAGCGCCATCTGCTCCGCGAAGGCCCGCGGGGTCACCGACAGGTCCCGGGTGGCGTCGTTCGGCGCGCTGGACACCGCGTGGTACATCAGGATCGGTACGGCTGGATCCGTCGTGTGCGTCGCACACCTGGTCCCCGTCGTCCCCGCCGTCTCCGTCGTCTCGGTCATGACGAGCCCCCCTCGCCCCCCTTGCCGGCCGCGCCGACGGTGCCGTCGGTGAGTTCGCCGACGGAGAACGTGACGTCACCCCTGCGGGCCCGGACGCTCCCGACAACGTACCCTCCGGCCGCCGCCGCCACCCCCGCGACGATCGCGCCCGCGCGTCCCGCGCCCCCCTGGCGGCCGAGCAGCGCGTCGCGCAGGCCGCGCGCCACCCCGGCGGGCAGCACCCGGGTGGTGTACCGGCGCTCCGACTCCAGCCCCTTGCCGGCGCCGACGCTCCGCGCCACCAGCGCCTTCGACAGGCCCTCGGCGTACGTACGCGTGCGGAAGTACCCGAAGCGCTCCCGTGCGTCGGGCACCCGGTGGTGGATCACGGCACGGTCGTCGAGCAGCAGGACCGCGTCCGGTCGGGCCCGGGAGAGACGGATGCACAGTTCCGTCTCCTCGCAGCCCAGCGGGCGCTTGTCCCCGTCGCGGCCGATGCCGGTGGCGAAGCCCCCGGCCGCGTCGAAGGCGCTGCGACGGAACGAGGCGTTGCCGCCGAGCACGTTGCGGACCTCGGCGACACCGCCGGGCAGGCCCTTGTAGGCGCAGCCCACCACCCAGTCGAACTCCTCCGGGAACCAGGCCGGGCGGCGGCCGGACGCCCAGATGGGCACCGTACGGCCACCGACGGCCATGACCCGGGGGTCGCTGTACCCCTCGACGAAGTACCGCAGCCAGTCGCGCTCGGCGACGGCGTCGTCGTCGAGGAAGGCGATGATCTCCCCGTACGAGGCGGCGATGCCCGTGTTGCGGCCCGCGGACAGGCCGCGGGGGCCCGCGTTGGCGAGCACCCGGACCTCACCGCTCTGTTGGTGTTCCTTGTACTCCCTGGTGAGACGCTCCAGCAGGGCCTGGTTGTGGTCCACCACCAGGAGCGTCTCCAGGGCCGGCCGGGACTGTGCGCGCACCGAGGCGACCGCCGCGAGGATGTCCTCCCAGCGGTCCTCGGTGTACACACAGATCACGACCGAGACGGCCGGCTCGCTCAAGACGCCTCTCCTCGACCCGAGATGAGCATCGGGGAATGCGAACGGCGGCGCAGCGCACGCCGGTTGGAGCGTTCCTTCAGGATCACCTTCAGCACGCGCAGCCCGTCGCGCACGGCCCGCAGATTGCTCGCGCCGTGGATGCGCAGGTACTCGTGGCTGGGGATCTCCTGCACCTTCAGGCCCGCCTTGACGACCCGGATGTTCATCAGGGTCTCCACCTCGAAGCCGGTGCAGTCGAGGTCGATCTTGTCCAGGCAGTGCCGCCAGAACGCGTTGTAGCCGTAGCACAGGTCGGTGTAGCGGGCGCCGAACTTGCGGTTCACGGTGGTGCACAGCGCCCAGTTGCCGAGCTTGCGGATCAGGGTCATGTCGTCGGTGCCGCCGCCGTTGGCGAAGCGGGAGCCCTTGGCGAAGTCCGCGCCCGAGACGAGGGCGGAGACGTACGACACGATCTCGTGGCCGTCGGCCGAGCCGTCCGCGTCGACCATCACGATGATGTCGCCGGTGCACGCCTCGAAGCCGGTGATCAGGGCGTCCCCCTTGCCCCTGCCCTGCTGCGGGACGACCTTGACGTCCGGCCACAGCTCGCGGGCCACCTCGACGGTGTCGTCGGTGGAGTTGCCGTCGACCAGGACCACTTCGTGGATCCAGCCGGGCAGCGTCTTGAAGACGTACGGAAGGTTCTCCGCCTCGTTCATGGCGGGGATCACCACACTCACCGGTGGCGCGATGGCCAGGTGGTTGGAGATCGGCCGGTACTTCGCGAGCGCCGGCGTCCCGGCGCTCTTCGTATCGGATTCAGCTTCGGATTCGGATACCGCCGGGCGCAGAACTGAGCTCATGAGTCTGGTCCCTCTCGTCCGGTGAACCACCCGCCCCTGGGTGGTCCGGCCATGGTCCGGTTCGAAAGGGGGGTTCTCACTCACGGCATGCGAGATCGATCTCCGTATCGATCTTCTGTGCATGCCGGGTGAGCTGGCAAAGCCGGCCGACTGTCGCGACTCGGCAGTCGGTCGCGCGGCACGACTCGGCAAATGGTGCGGTCACCGAGCACGGCACCCCCCTACCGCGCCCCGCGCCGGGACCGTCGCGCTCCTCGAGCCCTCCCCTTGGAGCATGTGCCGACGTACCGATGCGGGTAGATGTACAACGATGTAAGACGGTATTGATGGTTGAGCCCGTATGGCAAGGCCTATTCCTAGGCCTCACGTTTTTGTTGTTGTGTCCGTTACCTGTCCTCCCGACCGGATTCTTCCCATCCGTTTCAGTAGCCTGTCGGCCGGTTCGAACAGCTCCGGCCGCGCCAGCACCGTGTTGCGCAGCGCCCGGACCGGGGCTCGGCGAGCCCGGTGCCCGAGTGCCACCGGATGGCGCCGGGTGACCCACCCCTCCGACACGGAGATCTCCCGTGTCTTCAGGGAATCCTTGTACTGCTTCTGCCCCCTGCCCAGGTCCAGGTACGCGATCCCGTCGGCGGCGCCCTCCTCGGCCATGTGCAGATGCAGGAGCAGCCCCGGCGAGAACCTCGCGAACGCCGGGTCGTACGCCGGGAACCAGCACGTCAGCACCCGCTCGGAGCGCAGCCCGAAGTGGGCCGCGACCGGCTTGCCGTCGGCGTAGAGCACCGACAGCTGGCCGGCGAAGGAGTCGGAGCGGGTGTGGAAGAGCCGCTGCACGAGCCGGGTGATCCACGGGTGCGCGAAGCGGTCGCTGCGGCCCGTCCTGCGGTACTGGGCCGACTTCCAGGCCATCAGTGTGCGCAGGACCTTCGGGTCGCGTTCGTCGTGCACATAGCGCACCTCGTTCACCGCGCGGCCGAGCCTGCGCTCCTTGGCGAACGTCGACCGGACGAACTTCGCTGAGTCGGCGCGAAGTTGGCCGAGATAGGCCTCGTAGCCCTGTTCGAGATCCATGACCGGGGACGGGAAGGTACCGGTGATGTGGGCCGCGAACGGCGTCTGGCCCTCCGCCAGATGGTCGAACTCCCACACGGCGAGCCCGCAGGCCCGCAGCAGCGCCTGGGCGTCCCAGGTGAAGCCGGGGCGGTGGACCACGCCCTGGCAGTCGGAGAGGCCGAGGCCGACGGCTCTGCCCACCCCGAGGGCGGTTCTCTGGTACGGGAAGAAGGCCGCCGCTTCGCCGTTCTCCCGTGCGACGGCGATGCGTACGCCGCCGCGGCAGTGGCCCACCGCGAGGGCGAACTCGGGGGACAGGAACGGGTTCGCCAGCTCGGGCGCGCCGTGGAGATGGGCCTTCGACTGCAGAGCGGTCCAGGCCGCCCGGTCGGCGGCGGTCAGTTCGCCGGGGCGGTACACACTGATGTCCACGTCTCAGGTCCGTCTTCTCTCCGTACGGCCCCGCAGGCGCCGTACCAGACTCGGCAGGAGGACGAGCGAGCTGATCACGGTCACGGCCGTGATCCCACCGGGCGCCGACCACGAATGGGTGGCGATCATGCCCTGGGCGACGAGGAGGTTCACCGCGACGGCGCCCGCGAGGGCTGCCACGACACGGCCGAACGGCTCCAGCCCGCGCAGCACGGCCCCGATGGCGGCTCCTGGCGCGAAGAGGAGGAAGAACAGGGTGAACGGGCCGCGCAGCACCGAGTCCGCGTCGGCGAACGCCAGTACCGCGCCGACCCCCGCCACGGCCACGGCCACGCCCGCGAGCAGTGGTCCGCCACCGCCGGACAGAGATGGCTTGATACCTATGGTCTGCATTGGCGACTTTGCCCCCTGAAGCGCCGGATGCCGGGCTTCAATGTCGCTCAGGGGGCGCGGGGGCGTCAAGACGCGGAACGCGACCGGACGTTCATTTGTCATGCGTCGGCAAAGGATTGCGCCGCCCTGTACGAAGAATCCCTGGAGGCGCACAGTGCCTCCAGGGAAACTTCCGTTCGCAGAAGGGCAGTTGCCTTCGGGGTGCTTACGGGACGATCTGCAGCAGACGGTTCGGGGAACCGGTGCCCGGGCTGGTGACCTTGCCGGTGACGGCGCCGGCGGTCAGGGCCGAGGCGACCTGGGCCGGGGTGGCCGAGGTGTGGCCGGCCAGGTAGACGGCGGCCGCGCCCGCGACGTGCGGGGTGGCCATCGAGGTGCCCGAGATGGTGTTGGTCGCGGTGTCGCTGGTGTGCCAGCCGGCCGTGATCGACGAGCCCGGGGCGAAGATGTCCAGGACCGAGCCGTAGTTGGAGTAGCTCGCCCGGGCGTCCGTGTTGGTGGTGGCGCCGACCGTGATCGCCTCGGTGACGCGGGCGGGGGAGTACGAGGAGGCGTTGGCGCTGCTGTTGCCGGCCGCGACGGCGTAGGTCACACCGCTGGATATGGAGTTGCGGACGGCGGTGTCGATGGCGGTGGAGGCGCCGCCGCCGAGCGACATGTTGGCGACCGAGGGGCCGCTGTGGTTCGCGGTCACCCAGTCGATGCCCGCGACGACACCGGCCGTGGTGCCCGAGCCGGAGTTGTTCAGCACACGGACGGCCACGATCTTCGCCTGCTTGGCGATGCCGTAGGTCGAGCCCGCGATGGTGGAGGCGACGTGCGTGCCGTGGCCGTTGCCGTCCTGCGCCACGTTGTCGTTGGAGACGGCGTCGTAGCCGTTGAAGGCCCGGCCGCCGAACTGGGCGTGCGAGATGCGTACGCCGGTGTCGATGACGTATGCCGTCACACCGCTGCCCGCGCTGTCCGGGTAGGTGTACGTGCCGGAGAGCGGCAGCGACGCCTGGTCGGAGCGGTCCAGGCCCCACGGGGCGTTGGACTGCGTGGCGTCCACGGTGAAGACCTGGTTCTGCTCGACGGAGGCGACCGCCGGGTCGGCCGCGAGTCTCTTCGCCTCGGTGGCGGAGAGTTCGGCCGAGTAGCCGTTGAGCGCGGACTTGTAGGTCCGCTTCACCGTGCCGCCGTACTCCTCGACCAGGTCCTTGCCGGCGCTCGACGCGGCCTTGAGGCCCGCGCCCTTCTTGAGCGTGACGATGTAGCTGTCCTTGACGGCGGTGGGGGAGTCCGCCGCGAGCACCTTGCCCTCGGCCGGCGCGGCCTGGGCGGGGAGCGCGGTGAGGCCGCCGAGCAGGGCGGTGGTCGCCAGTGTGGTGACGGCGGCGACACGGAAGTTCTTGATACGCAGGTGTGCCATTACGAGGTATTCCTCCTCATTGGCGGCGCGCGCCTGGGTGGGGTGCGCGTCTGTGGGGGGTGCGTGCGGGATCGCACTCACGGCCGGGAGCGTCGCGTTCCGCTCGTGGCTGTAAGCAGACTGGGTGATCTACGGGTGTAGCTCAAGAGAGTTGAACCCTTGTCATGTTTCTGTCACACGTACGTAATCGAACGGCGGTTGAACGCGGCGGATACGTGGTGTTGAGAGCGGGAAAGTATTGACATGAACACTTCCGATCAATGCGCGTAGTTGCTACGACGAATGAGGCAGAGATCCTGCTAAAGGGAGGTTCCATGAGACGTTCCCGACTCGCGGCATGCATGACCTCGTTCCTCCTCGCCGTCGGCGTCGCCCTCACCGGGGCCACGACGGCGCAGGCGTCCCAACAGGCCGCCGCCACCGGCTATGTGGCCCTCGGCGACTCCTATTCCTCCGGTGTCGGCGCGGGGAGCTACATCTCCTCCAGCGGCGACTGCAAGCGCAGCACGAAGGCCTTCCCGCACCTCTGGGCGGCCGCCAACGCCCCCTCGTCCTTCGACTTCACGGCCTGCTCGGGCGCCCGAACGGGTGATGTTCTGGCGAGTCAACTCGGGCCGCTGGGCCCGAGTACCGGGCTGGTCTCGATCACCGTCGGCGGCAACGACGCCGGGTTCGCCGACGTGATGACCACCTGTGTCCTGCAGTCCGACAGCGCCTGCGTCTCCCGCATCAACACGGCGAAGACGTACGTCGATTCGACGCTCCCCGGCCAACTCGACAAGGTCTACTCGGCGATCAGCGCGAAGGCACCGGCCGCCCATGTGGTCGTGCTCGGCTATCCCCGCTTCTACCAGCTCGGCGGCACCTGCCCCGGCCTGTCCCAGGCCAAGCGGTCCGCCATCAACAACGCGGCGGACTACCTGAACACCGCGATCGCCAAACGCGCCGCCGACCACGGCTTCACCTTCGGCGACGTCCGCTCCGCCTTCACCGGGCACGAACTGTGCTCGGGCAGCGCGTGGCTGCACAGCCTCAACCTGCTGAACGTCGGCGAGTCGTACCACCCCAAGGCCGCCGGGCAGTCGGGCGGATATCTGCCGGTGTTCAGGAACGTGGCCTGACGGCCCCGCCGAGGTCTCGGGCCTCGTTCTCGTAGTCGCTGTTGTCGTCAGGGTTCTCCGAGTCGGAGGGCGAGGTCCCGCCCGTGGTCGGGTCCTCCCCCTCCGACTCGCACGTCACCGAGAACGCCACGGAGTTGGACCTGGTGTCCACCGGCCCCCGGACCTCGACACCGATCTCGTCCGCGTGGCTCCCGTTCGTGGAGACGACGACCTGGTCCTGCTTGGTCCGCTCCCCGCCCGACGTGAACGACAGCGTCTTCCAGCCGGGATCCTCGACCTCGCCGCTCTTCGCCACCCAGCGGTAGTCGACGTCGACGGGGACACTGCCCACGGTGAACGTGGCGGTGAAGGTGGGCGCCTCGGCGTCCGACGGCGGGCAGGTACCGGAGTAGTCGGTGTTCGCGCCCTCGACCGTCACCTCGACGGACTGTGGGGGAGGTTCACTGGACGGTCCCTCGTCGGAGGGCGTGTCCGAGGGAGTGTCACCCTCGTCGCTCGTGGTGCCCCCGCCGGGCTCCTCGCCCGTACCGCCGTCGCCCGTCTGGTCGTTGGTGCCGCCCACCGTGCCCGTCCCGTTGGTGGGGTTGCCGTTGTTCCCGCCGTCGTCGCGGTTGACCAGGGCGTACGTCAGACCGGCGATGGCGAAGGCGATCGCCGCGATACCGGCGATCAGGAAGACGAGGGCGCGACGGTTGCGAGCCGGCTCGGCGGCGGGCACCGGGGAGGGGTGGGTCGCGGCGGCCGGGGCGGGGTGCGGCGGGGTCGGCGGCCCGAACCGGTTCGTGCCGGGCCCCGGGCCCGTGCGCGCACCCGGGCCGGGGAAGGCTGCCACCGTCGGGCTGTACGGGGCCGAAGCGGCCGTGTCCGTGCGCAAGGTGCCTCCCCCGGAGGGGGTGCCCCCGGCGCCGATGATCCGCAGGTCCTGCTCGGCCTGCTCGGCGGGGGTCCGCTCGGCCGGGTCCTTGCGCAGCAGCCCCTCGATCACCGGGGCCAACGGGCCCGCCCGGCGCGGCGGCGGGAGCTCCTCGTCGACGACCGCGCGCAGGGTGCTCAGCGGAGTGGTCTGCCGGAAGGGGGAGTTGCCCTCGACCGCCGCGTACAGCAGCACGCCGAGCGACCACAGGTCCGACTCGGGGCCGAAGGCACGGCCGAGCGCGCGCTCGGGGGCGAGGAACTCGGGGGAGCCGATGACCTCGCCGGTCATGGTCAGCGCGGAGCTGCCCTCCACCGTGGCGATGCCGAAGTCGGTGAGGACGACACGGCCGTCGTTGGACATGAGCACGTTGGCCGGTTTCACGTCCCGGTGCAGCACCCCGGCCTCGTGCGCGGCGCGCAGCGCGGACAGCACCTCGGCGCCGATGTGCGCGGCGCGCTGCGGGGGGAGGGGGCCCTCGGCGTCCAGGAGATCGGCGAGGGAGATACCGCGCACCAGCTCCATCACGATCCACGGGCGGCCGTCCTCCATGGCCACGTCGTACACCGTGACCACATTGCGGCTGTCGACCCGCGCGGCCGCCCATGCCTCCCGCTCCAGTCGGGCGTACATCCGCTCGACGTCGGACACCGCGATCCCGCCCGGCGCCCGCACCTCCTTGACGGCGACCTCACGGTGCAGCACCTCGTCCCGGGCCCGCCACACGGTTCCCATGCCGCCCTCGCCCAGCGGGGACAGCAGCCGGTAGCGGCCCGCGATCACACGTTCACTGCCCGGGTCTTCGGACACGGCCATCCCCCGTCACTCGTATCCGCCTGAAATCTCCACTCCGTGTGATTTCTTCCCAAAAGTAGCTCAGCCGAGTGCGGATGTTGCCCCCCTGAACACCAGGGCGGCCCCCAGCGCGACGACCAGCAGAGCCGACGCCAGCGGCACGGTACGGCGCACCAGCGCCGCCGTCGGGCCGCCGAGCCGGCCCTCGCCCTTGTCCATCACCCGCGTCACCCAGCCGCCCGCCTTCACCACGGCGTACCCGGCCGCCGTCAGCGTGAGCGCCAGCCCGATGCCGTACGCCAGCACGAGCAGCAGCCCGAACCACGCCTTGCCCAGCGCCGCGGCGCCGACCAGCACGACCACGGCCGAGGGGCTCGGCACCATTCCGCCCGCGAAGCCGAGCAGGATCGTGCCGCGCAGGGTGGGCGCGGTGGGGTGCGTGTGGGTGAAGCCGCCGTGGGTGTGGGTGATACCGCCGCCGAAGAGGGAGCGCTTCTGGTCGGGGGCGTGGGCGTCGCTGTGCTGGTGGTCGTGGCTGTGGTCGTGGTCGTGGTCGTGGTGGTGCTCGTGGTCATGGCCGTGCTTGTGGCTGTGGCTGTGGCTGTGGTCGTGGGCCTTCGCTGGTGCGGGCTCATGGGTGTGGGCCGCGACCGATGCGTGGGCCTCGCCGTGCGTGTGGGTGTGGGTGGGCGCCTGGGCGTGGGCGAGTACGAGCTCTCGGCTGGGCTCGGGCGCGTGGTCGTGCGTGTGGGAGTGGCCGTCCTCGTGGCCGTGGCCGTGGCCGTGGCTGTGGCCGTGCTTGTGGTCGTGACCGTGGTCGTGGTGGTGCTCGTGGTCATGATCGAGGCTGTGGTCGTGCGTGTGCCCGTCTCCGTGCCCATGCCCATGCCCATGAGCGTGCCCGTGTCCGTGTGTGCGTGCCAGCTTGTGGTTCAGCCAGGCGCGTCGGGCGAGTGTCACCCCCGCCGCCATCACGAAGAGGCCGCTGGCGATGCCCAGCCAGGTGATCACGGCCGGGGCGGCGGCGGAACCGGCGAGGACGAGGAGGCCGAGGGCGACGACGCCCAGGGTGTGGGTGACCGTCACGGACGCGGCCATGGGGAGGACGTCGCGCATCCGGGCCCGGTCGCGCGCGGCGGCCGTCGCGGCCATCAGGGTCTTGCCGTGGCCCGGGCCGAGGGCGTGCATGGCACCCAGGAACATGGCGATACCGAAGGCGAGGGCGCCGAAGCCGAGGCTGAGGTCCTGGCTGGAGACCAGGTCGTCGAGGGCCCTGGTCCAGCGGTCGGCGCCGCGCGGCAGGATCGAGGCGCCGGGCGCGTCGCTCTTCTGCTCGGCCAGTGCGGGGCCGCCGGGCTCCACCTGCAGGGAGGCCGTCGCGGTCTGCTCCGGCGACTGCAGCAACTCCGCCGGGTAGCTGGTGAGTTGGTCGGAGATCGACTCCTCGGGCACGTCCGACCCGGTCAGTGTCATCCGGTCGCCCCGGGCGGTGACCTCGCGCCAGCCGGGACCGGAGTCGACGGCGGCGTGGAAGCGTACGTCGGTGGCCCGGTCCGGCAGCGGAGCGGTCAGCCGGCACTCCACACGCAGCGTCTTCAGGCCCGCCTGGCCCGGGCGCATCTCGGCCCGGCTCGACTTGAGGGTCACCCCGACGGCACGTCCGTCGACCGTGACCTCGCTGCCCTCGGTGGCCGTCTCGCACCGCTCCCGGGCCCAACTCTCCCTCCCCTGCCGCTCGATGGCGGGCGCGGCCTGGGTCGCCGGGATCTCCGCGAGGTCCTCGACATGGAAGATCTTCAGCTGTCCGGGGGCGGCCACCAGACCGTCGTACCGGTTGACGGTGAAGTTGCCGAGCGGGTGGGCGCTCGCCGACCCGGTGGGGACCAGGACGAGCGCGCAGACGGCCAGGAAGACCGCTGTGGCGGAGGCGAACACGCGCCGGGGGGACGTCACTTGGCGGCCTCCAGAGCCTTCAGGGTCCTGCGGGCCTCGGCCGCGCCGAGGGGCGAGAAGCCGGCGTTGAGGTCGAGCGCCGCCCGCAGTGAGGCCTTGGCCTCCTTCTTGTCGCCGGCCGCGTACTCGACCATGCCCCGGTGGTACAGGAACGTCGCGTCCTTGTACCCGGTGGCGGTCGCCCGGCGGGAGTACGGCAGGGCCTCGTCGTCGCGGCCGTTGACGTGCAGTGCCCAGGCGAGGGCGTCCGCCGTGTGCACCGTCTCCCGGCGCTTCCACTCGGCCTCGGCCGCCCGCAGCGCGGCCTTCCTGTCGCCGTGGTCGGCGGCGGCGAGCGCGGTGTCCAGGTCGGCGTTGACGCCGTTGGCGCGGGCGATGGCGGTGTAGGCGTCCACCAGGGTGTACTGGTCGCCCGCCTTGGTCCTGTCGCCCTTCGCCTCGTACAGCTCGCCGAGCACGACGAGCGGTCCCGGCAGCGGGTAGGCGGAGACGACCTGCTCCAGACCGCGGATCGCGTCCGCGGTGTCGCCGCTCGCCGCCTGGGCGCGGGCGCGGCCCTCCAGTGCGGGGAGGTAGGTGTCGTCGGCGCCGAGTGCGCGGGCGTAGTGGTCGAGCGAAGTCTCGTAGTCGCCCTGTTTCCAGGCGAGTTGGCCGAGCTGGGTGGCCACGTAGGCGATGTCGCCCCGGGTCACCGCCGAGGCGAGGGCCCTCTCCAGCACGCGCCGGGCGGTCTTCACGTCGCCGCGCAGCTCGTGCACGTAGGCGTACCGCGTGAAGACGGGGATGCCGGGGCGTCGGGTGTCGGCGAGCCGCACCGCCTCCAACGCCTCGTCGTAGCGGCCGAGTTCGACGAGCGCGTCGATCCGGCTGCACAACGCCCGTTCGCTGTAGGGGTTCTCCTTCAGCGCCCGGTCCGCGTGGCGCAGCGCGTCCTCGAACTCGTGGCGTGCGGCGGCGAGGGCGGCGAGACCGGCTAGCGCCGGGTCGTTGTCGGGACGCAGCTCCAGCGAACGGTTCAGGGCCTTCTCGGCCTGCGGGTAGCGGGAGGGGTCGCCCTTGACGCGGGCCTGCTCGACATAGGCGAGACCGAGCGTGGACCAGGAGCCGAAGTCCTTGGGCTGTTCCTTGAGATGGGCCTGGAGAGCCTTGACCGCCGTGTCGAGGTCACCCCCGGCGAGCTGGGCCGCCGAGACGCCGGGCGAGCTCGACATGGCCACCGTCCGGTCGTCGTCCCGGGCGCCCAGCGCCACCGCGAACCCGGTGAACGCGACGGCCAGCGCGGCCGCGCACGCGGTGACCCGCAACAGCCGCCGCCGGACCGGCTCGTGCCCCGACCGACGGCCGCCCTCGGCAGCGGACACCGGACGGGGTCCGGCATCGGAAGCGTGGCCGGACTCGGCGGTGTCGTGCCGGTCGTCGGCTGTGGGGCCGGACTGGGCGGTGTCGCGGTCGTCGTCGGACGTGGGGCCCGGCGCGGCGGTGTCGCGCCGGTCGGCCTCGGGAGCCCCCTCGTCGGGGCGCGGACGCCCGTCCTCCGACGCGCTGTCGTTCGTACGCGGGGACATGCCCTCTCCTCAACGTCCTTGCCGAGTGCGGTGGTTGCGATCGTGAGGCGCGGCCCGCGCCGTGGGGGATGGATACGAGCGGGCCGCGCCGGTCGAGGGACCGGGCCCGTGGGGGAGGGCCCGGTCGGGGTCGGCTAGTAGTACGCGCGGTCGTTCCGACGGCGCCACCACAGCAGACCCGTGCCGATGAGCAGGACACCGGCCGCGCCGGCACCGGCCGAGGCCGCGATCAGCGACGTGTCGTCCATGCCGCTCTCGGTGACACTGCCGCCGATCGCGCTGCGGACGTTGTTCGTCGTGTTGCCCTGGACGGTCTTGCCGCGCGAACCGGCCGTCGGCAGACCGACGTACGGGAAGGACTTGCCGAACTTCTTGTCGTTCTTGTCGACCGCGTCACCCAGGTCGTTCGGCGCGTCGACCAGTTCGCCCTCGACGACCTGCAGCGCGATGTCGATCACGTCGTCGGTGAGCCGGCGCCCGTTCGGGAAGCCCTGGTTGTCGCCGTCGAGCACACCGAGCCGCTTCGGCTTCGCGGTGGGCTCGATGGAGGTGTTGAGGCGCAGCTGCTCCGACGGGGTCACGTGCGGCGGCTGGTTGAGGCCCTCGACACCCTTCAGGAAGACGTCGACGAGGTCGTTGCGCGGTGTCTTCGGCGCCGGGATCTTGTAGATCGCCTCGATGAGCTTGGGCAGCTCGGGCTCGGTGACGTTGTTCAGGAACTGGGCGTCGTCCACGGGCGAGGACGCGTTGAACTTGTCCTTGTCCTTGATGGGGTTGACGACCTCGTTCACCAGCGGCATGCCCAGACGCGAGACCTGGTGGTACTGGCCGTCGGCGCCCTGGCGCTGGGTCGTCGACCAGATGCCGACGATCGGCTGGTCCTTGGACTGGACGAGCGCGTCGCTCGGCACCTGCAGGGCGATGGAGTTGACGTTGTAGCCCTTGAGGGTGTCCCGCCCGACCTCGGAGAGGTCACCGCCGTACAGCAGGTCGAAGACGCGCAGGTCCAGGAAGAAGGGGTCGTCGGCCTGTCCGGCGTACGTCGTCACCCCGCTCGCGGTCTTGTAGACGGCCTCGTCGCGCAGCTTCTTGAAGTCCGGCATCGACGCCTTGCCGACGTTCGACGGTGCCACCCACACGTCGTCCGCGAGCTGCGTCTTGGAGACCGCCTTGCGGTTCTTCAGCTGGATGAGCTCGATGTCGTACGTCTGCGTGATGTTGAGGTCGGGGTCGTCGAGGCTCTCCACGACGCCCGTGTTGTACAGGAAGGTCTTGTCGTTCTTCGTCTTCGTCTTGAACGTGTAGCGGAAGATGAGGTCTTCCTGCGCGTCGCCGTCCTGGTCGACGCGGATGTCGTACTGGGCCTCCTCGGAGAACGGGAAGAAGTTCGGGCCGCCCGCCGGCTCCTCGAAGGGGATCCAGTTCGCGATGATCGTCGTGGTGTCCGGCTTGTCCGGGCTGACGAACGCGTACACGTCCGTGTTGTCGAACTGCGGTTCGCCCGAGATGAGCGGGGCCTCGCGGTGGCTGGAGGCGGAGGCCGCCTTCGGTTCCAGCACGGTCACGCCGGCGGCTGCGAGCCCTCCGGCGGCCAGCGAAGCACAGATGAGGGACGCGATGCTCCGCCGCCCCGCGCCGCTCCTGGAAGTAGGTGTCGTCATGCCGTCCGTCCTCTGTCCCAACTTGCCTGACGAACGCCATTCGGAGCGGTCGGCAGGGTGGATTGGTCGAATCCCAAACGTTCTTACGGCGCGTTTGAAAGGTTGTTTCAGCGGAGAGCGCGATTAGTTGATCCGATCCGTGATCCGATCCGTGAACCCACACGTTCGGATCCGTCGACCGACGACCCGCGTTTTGGGCAGGCTGATCCGTAACCCCATCCGGAGGTGGGTTCGTTGCGAATGCCTTACGCGCGGGGATGGCCGTGCTCGGCCGGAGGCGAGGGGGAGCGAGTGGAGGCGGACAAGCTTCTGGTCCGGGTGGCCGGAGGCGACCAACGAGCGTTCGAGGAGCTGTACGCACTCGTGTCCGGCCCGGTGTTCGGGCTGGTCCGCCGCGTCGTGCGGGACCCCGCACAGTCGGAGGAGGTGGCTCAGGAGGTGCTGCTCGAACTCTGGCGCTCAGCCGCCCGGTTCGACCCCGCCCGCGGCAGCGCCCTGTCCTGGATACTCACCCTCGCGCACCGGCGCGCGGTCGACCGGGTGCGCAGCGCCCGCGCCGCCACCGAGCGCGAACAGCGGGAAGGGCGACGCAACCACCACCCCGCCTTCGACCAGGTCGCCGAGGAGGTCGAGGCCGGACTCGAACGCCAGTGGGTGCGCCACTGCCTGGAGAGGCTCACCACACTCCAGCGCGAGTCCGTCACCCTCGCCTACTACGACGGCTACACCTACCGTGAAGTGGCCGAGCGGCTCTCCCTGCCGCTCGGCACGGTCAAGACCCGTATGCGCGACGGACTCACACGGCTGCGCGAATGCCTGGGAGGAGTCGCATGAGCGCCTTGACCGGCCTCATGGCACATGAGGTCCCGTTCGGTTCGGCGGTGCGCGGGGCGCGCGTGCCCGAGGGGGGTGCGGCATGAGCCTGTTCCGCCGCGAGGACCTCCACTCGCTCGCCGCTCCCTACGCGCTCGACGCCCTGGAGCCCGCCGAGCGGCGCCGCTTCGAGAAGCACCTGGAGCGCTGCGACCACTGTCCGGCCGAGGTGCGCGCCCTGTCCGAGGACGCGGTCCGCCTCGCCTGGTCGACGGCCGCCCCGGCACCGGCGGCGATGCGCGACCGGGTCTTCGCCGCCGTACGCGGCACACCCCAGGAGGCTCCGGCCCAGGCGCGGCCCCAGCAGCATCTGCCGCCGCATGTGTGGGGCACCGCGCCGCCGCCGAAGGCGCGTGCCCGTGCGCCCCGGATGCGCTCGCTGTTCGCGCCGCTGGCCACCGCCACGGCCGCCGCCGCGCTCGTCGTCGCGTCCCTCTTCGCCGTGCAGGCCGACCGCACCCGGGACCAACTGGACGCGGAGCGCGCGCAGGCGAGTGAGATCGCCCACGTTCTCGCCGCGCCGGACGCCCGCGCGACCAGCGACCGGGACACGGAGGGCCATCAAATCGGAGTGATCGCTTCCGCCGAGGAGGGGAGCGCGATCGTGACCCTCAGCGGATTCGAGGACCTCCCGGGCGACCAGGTGCATCAGCTCTGGCTCATGCGCCCCGACGTGCAGCCGCGCTCCCTGGGACTGTTCGACGGCGACACGCCCTTGGTCACGAGCGGAATGAACACCGACGCGACGTCACTCGCCGTGACCGTCGAACCCGACGGCGGATCACCACAGCCCACCAGCCAGCCGGTTGTCCAACTCGCCCTGAAATCGGTCGGATTCGGAGAGTAGTCAACAACGCCCTTACGGGGTAGGTGAATACCAGGACCGTGATTCCCGAGTGCTTGGGTGGGGCGATATGGTTACGCTGCCCGGGCCGGGTGGACTCGTACGGGTGGGGAGTGACATGGAACAGATAACAGTGCGCAGGGCACGGGTCCCTGCGATCACCTGCGGGAGCAGCGCGACCAGTTCGCGTCTGGACCGCCATCTCTCGGTGCTGAGCGGCCCCGCCGTGCCGCAGCGCGAGGCGGCCGAGGCGACGTCGCTGATGCGTGAGATAACGTCACGCTCCCCGCAGGAGCGCAGCGGCCGCAAGGACACGCGCGTCGGCAGGGTCTCGCTGTTCGCACCCCTGAAGAGGCTGCGCCGCTCGCTGTTCGGCAGCCGCTAGCACCACAGCACCAAGGGCTTTCCCCGCTGAGGGCCCGCGCTCAGCCGACCACACCGTCCCGGCGCAGCGCTGCGATCTCGTCGTCCGTCATCCCCAACGGCACGCGGCAGCGACCCGGTGTGCTCCCCGAGCGCGGGCACCGCACCCATCCGCGCCTCGTCCCCGCCCGGCAGCGATGGGGGAGGGTGGCAGCAGTGCCCTGAGCGGCCCCACCGGTGAACCCGCTTCCCGCCACCGGTCCCGGGCCGCCAACCCCGGCCGCCACGGAACCTGTTCATGAGCCGCCGCCGACCGCCGGTCGTTCCGGCACCTGTTCGGCGAGCCGCCGCCGACTCCCAGTCCTTCCGCCCACCGGCGAGGGCCCCATCATTTTCCCGCCGGGGCGCGGTCGTCATCAGGGCGTGCCGAGCGGCACGTGCCCCTGTTCTGTTCCGCGCCCCGGCTCCTCCGCCTCCGGCCCGTCCCCCGAACGGGCCGGAGGTCACTTGGGGCCGGCCGCGTACGTGCGGACGGCGAGCGGGACGAACACCGCGAGCAGCACGGCGCACCAGGCCAGCGAGCCGGCGACGGGGTGGGCCACCGGCCAGGCGGCGCCGTCGGGCACCGGCGCGTTGCCGAAGAGGTCGCGCAGGGCCGTGGTCACGGCGCTGATCGGGTTCCACTCGGCGACCGTGCGCAGCCAGCCCGGCAGACCCTCGGCCGGGATGTACGCGTTGGACAGCAACGGCAGCAGGAACGTCGCGCCGCCCAGCTGACCGGCCGCCTCCTCGCTCCGGGTCAGCAGGCCCAGGAAGATGCCGATCCACACGGCCGCGAACCGGAACAGCAGCAACAGCCCGAACGCGCCGACCGCCGCCAGGGCGCTCCCCTCGATCCGCCAGCCCACCGCGAGCCCGACCAGCAGGAACGGCACCGTCCCGGCGGCCGTGACGACCACGTCCGCCATCGCCTGGCCCAACGGCACGGCCGCCCGGCTCATCGGCAGTGTCCGGAAGCGGTCCATCACGCCCCGGTGCGTGTCCCCGGCGGCCTGGAACATGCCGGTCATGATCCCGCCGGCGGCGGTCGCCACCAGCAGACCGGGCACCAGGAACCGCCGGTACTCCTCGCCCGGCACCGCGAGGGCGCTGCCGAAGACGTACCCGAAGAACAGCAGCATCGAGATGGGCATGGTCTGGGTGAGGATCAGCAGCCCCGGGTTGTTCCGGACCCGCCGCAACTGCCGGCCCAGCATCGCCGTGCCGTCGTACGCCAACGCGCTCATGCCGCAGGCTCCTTGAGGTCGGTCAGGTCGACGGGGGTCCCCTCGGTGAGGCGGAGGAACACGTCGTCGAGGGTCGGCGGGCGCAGGCTCACGTCGACCAGCGGCACGCCCGCCGCGTCGAGTTCACGGACGAGCCGGGGGAGGGTCAGCGTCGGGTCGACGGTGACCGCGCCGACCGCGTGCCGCCCGTGGTCGAACGAGGGCTCGGCGCCCGTGAGTTGGTCGAGGACACCGGCCGCCCCGGTCATCGCGTCCGCGTGGGCGACGACGACCTCGGCGTAGGAGCCGATCAGCGCCTTGAGCTGGGGCGGCGAGCCGCTGTGCGCGATGCGGCCCCGGTCCATCAGCACGATCTGGTCAGCGAGTTGGTCGGCCTCCTCCAGATACTGCGTCGTCAGCAGCACGGTCGTCCCCTCCGCCTTCAGGGCGCGCACGGCGTCCCAGATCTGGCTGCGGCTGACCGGGTCGAGCCCGGTGGTGGGCTCGTCGAGGAAGAGCACCGCCGGGTGCCGGATGAGGCTGGCCGCCAGGTCGAGCCGGCGGCGCATGCCGCCCGAGTAGGTCGAGGCCGGCCGGTCGGCGGCCTCGGTCAGGCCGAAGCGGTCGAGGAGTTCGCCGGCGCGGGCGGCCGCGTCGCGGACGCGGTGCAGCCGGGCGAACAGCCGCAGGTTCTGGCGCCCGGTGAGATCGCCGTCCACCGACGCGTACTGCCCGGTCACCCCGATCACCCGCCGGACCGCGCCGGGCTCCCGCACCAGGTCGTGCCCTGCCACCCGGGCCGAGCCCGCGTCCGGCCGCAGCAGCGTCGTCAGCAGCCGTACGGCCGTCGTCTTGCCCGCCCCGTTCGGGCCGAGCATCCCGACCACAGTGCCCTCCGACACGGCCAGATCGAGGCCACGGACGGCATGGACATCCCCGAAACGCCTCTCCAGACCCTCACTAAGTACAGCGTACGTAGAAGTCATGGCTCGACCATAGCGCATTACGTACGCTGTACGTAACTAGGATGGTGCCCGAGGTGATGATCGATGGCTGGCCGACCGGCCGTACCCCAAGTGATCTGGGCGCGCCCCGAGCGCACCGGCCGAGGCCCGAGGCCCGCGTTCAGCCGTGCGGACATCGCGGCGGCGGCCGTGCGGCTCGCCGACGCGGGCGGACTGGACGCCGTGTCCATGCGGCACGTCGCGGCCGAGCTGGGCTGCGGCACGATGTCGCTGTACAACTACGTGCCGCGCAAGGAAGACCTGTACGAGCTGATGGTCGACGCGGTCGGCGGGGAGCACGAGCTCTGGGAGCCGAGCGGGGACTGGCGGGCCGACATGCGCCGGGTGGCGTATCAGACGCGCGAGCTCATGCACCGGCATCCCTGGCTGCCGCGGCTGATGTCGCCGGTCTACGGGTTCAGCCCCAACGGTCTGCGGTATCTGGAGCACTGCATGACCTGCATGGACTCGCTCGACGCGCCGTACGGGACGAAGATGCAGCTCCTCGCGATGGTGAACGGGTGTGTGACGACGTACGTCGCGAACGAGCTGGCGACGGCTGAGCGGGTGCGGTCACTGCCGTGGTCGGAGGAGCGGGAGAACGAGGTGCGGATCGCCTACCTCGGGGGGCAGATCGCGAGCGGGGCGTACCCGCGGCTGGCGGAGGCGTTCATGGAGGACTCGGGGCCGATCGATCTGGAGGCCGCGTTCGAGTGGTTGCTAGGGCGGGTGCTGGATTCGTTCGAGCCGTAGGAGGGGTGAAAAGGTCGCGAGGGACCGACCGGGCCGGATAGCGTGGTGGACGTGTGTTGATCTCCCCGGCGATGGCATCACAGCTGTCGCGGACGGTGTGACTGTCCTCCCGTCGGTCCGACGGCGAGGGCGATCCGACCTGTTCGACTTCCGAACCTCCCGGAGATCACCCATGGCCCCCAAGCCCGCGCTCACTTATGAGGCGTTCCTCGCCACCGCCGCTGCCGATCCCGATGTCGTCGGGCTCGTCCTCAAGGGCTCCCATGCCCATGACGGCATGGCAACCGAGCACTCCGACCACGATGTGTACGTCATCCTCGAAGAGGGCGCGGACACAGACCTCATCGGCCTCCACGGTCACCGCTCCGCAGACCTCGACCTGGTCGTCACCACGCTCGACGCGTTCCGCCGGCTCGACGGATTCGAGCGCTACGCCCTCGCCCGCGCCCGGGTGCTGCTCGACCGACTCGACGGCGGGATCGCCGAGATCGTCTCCGCCAAGGGGCGGCGCGCCTCCGGCGAGGCGTTCCGGGAGGCCGCCGACTGGCTGGACGCCTACGCCAACTCCCTCTACCGGTCCGTCAAGAACGCCCGCGACGGCCATCTCCTCGCCGCCCGGCTCGACGCGGCCGACAGCACGCGCTTCCTGCTGGAGTTCTTGTTCGCCGTCGACGACCGTCCGCGTCCCTACAACAAGTACCTGGAGTGGGAACTGGAGAGGTTTCCGCTGCCCGGATGGGAGACGGCGGTCCTGCTCGACACCATCGGGCGGATCACGGAGAGCGCGGACACGACCCTGCAACGACAGCTCTTCCGCCAGGTTGAAACCGCGGCACGAGAGGCCGGCCACGGGTCCACCCTGGATGCCTGGGGCGAGGACCTGTTGCTGATGAGGCCCGGTGTCGACACCCGCCCGTGAAGCATGTTCGCGGAGCCGCGAAGTTCGTGATGCCCGCGAAGTTCGCGAAGTTCGGCAAGTCCGCGAAGTGCGTGAGGTCGCCCCTCCTCACAGCAGGGTGAACTGGCCCTCCGGGCCCTCCTCGTGGTGGTCCAGGACCGAGGCGGGCTTGCGGGCCGCCTCCGGGACCGGGAGTACGCCGGCCTCGCGCAGGTCGGTGGCGGTGATCGGTTCCTGGACCGTCAAGTCGGCTTGCCTCGGGCCGAGTTCCGCCAGGAGCGCCAGCACGGTGATCAGTTCCAGCAGCTCCGACGTCCATGGCTGTGGCCAGGTCGTCGGACGTACCGCCTCCAGCGTGCCCGGTTCCGCGGCTGTCGTGCGGCGGGTGAACCACTCCTCCAGGACGCGGACCCCGCCCACGTGGAAGTCCCAGGCCTCGGCCGGTACGGGGGAGATACGCCCCTCGTCGATGAAAAGGGCCTCCTCGTCGCGGTCGTAGACGCATGCCACGGGGCGGGAGGGGAGCGGGGCGCGGACGTAGGGGCGGCGGCCGCCCGGGAGTTTGGGGCGGTCGCCGTCGCGGCGCATCAGCCAGAGGGTGCGGCGGCCCAGCTCGACGCCTCGCGACCAGACTCCGGGGTCCGAAGTGAGGGGGACCTCGACGCGGTTGGGGCCGGGACGTGCGGCCACCAGGATCCAGGCGAGGACGTCGAGGGGGTCCACGGGGCCGGTGGCGAGGCGCTCACCGAGGTACTCCCGCAGGCCGGGTGCCAGATTCGGTTCGAGGGCGCCCGGGCGGCGGTACAGCGGGTGGACGCGGCCGACGCGGGGGCCGTGGAGCGGGGCGAGCGGGAGTACGGACGACGCGAGGAGGAGGGGGCCGGTGGAATCCGGCGCGACCGTCTGCTCGACCACGAAGACCTGGTGGTCGTCCGCCACGCGCCACAGTTCGGGGCGGGCGGCGTCGATCAGGCGGTGGTCGGGGATGAGCCACTGCTCGTCGAAGGGGGCGGCCAGGACGCGGACGGGCTCGGGGCAGGGACCCGATTCGCGGGCCAGCCGGCCGGTGCCGGTGGACTGTCCCGGCAGTTGGGGCACCGCCGAGGTGAGGGTACGGGAGCGGGTGGGGGCGAACAGGGCCTCGCGGTCCGGGCCGTCGGCCTTCACCAGGGCGTCCCAGCGGGCTTTCAGGGATGCCGCGTCGGGGGCCGTCGGCCACCCCCGGCCCAGCCGTGGCGGTGCGACGGACCACGGCATGAGGTCCGCGAGCAGCGGAGCGTCGGGCGTCACGCTGGGCATCGTACGACCCCGGGGGGTGTGCCGCAGGTCCCGTGCGGCACGCTCCCCGGTCAATGCGCGTCGAGGGTGACCGTGAACGAGAAACGGTCGCCGCGGTAGTGGATGACCGCCACGTCGAGGACGCGGCCGGACTCGTCGTAGGTCACGCCCGTGTAGTGGAGGATCGGGCTGAGCAGGGGCACCTGGAGGAGACGGGCGGTCTCCGGGTCGGCGATGCGGGCCTCGACCGTGTCGGTGATACGGCCGATGGCCACGCCCACGACATCGCGGAGGACCTTCGTCATCGGCCAGCGCAGCAGGTCGTTTCGGTCGATGCGTTCGGCCAGCTCGGGGCGGACGTAGTTGCGGGCGTGGTTGGTGGGTTCGCCCGTCCTCTCGTCGCCGCGCAGCCGGTGGTACGTGGCCACCTCCGTCAAGTCCGGGAAGTACTCGATGAGTTCACCCGACAGAGGGGTGCTGCCCTGGTCCAGCAGCTCGGTCGTCATGCCCGACTGCTGGGCCACGATCGCGTCCACCGAGCCGAGCAGGCGGACGGGGGAGCCCCGCTGGGCGCTCGGCTCGATGAACGTGCCGCGCCGGCGGTGCCGGGTGATCAGCCCCTCGTCCTCCAGCTCCTTCAGCGCCTGCCGCATGGTCAGCACGCTCACCCCGTAGTGCCCCGCCAACTGCTCCTCGGTGGGCAGTCGCAGGGGGGCCTGGGGAGACCGGCCGAGTATGGAGGCGCGCAGGGACTGCGACACCTGGTACCAGAGCGGCAGTTTGCGGTTCAGGACGATCGAGTCCGGAGCGAAGGAGGTCACGACGGTATCCGTACCCGGCACGGCGCGTTCAGTGCAACGGGACGAAGTGGCGGCGCAGCCCGGACCACACGTCGTCGTATCCCCGCTGCAGATGCTCCGCCCGGGCCGCCCGCGCGGTCGTGAGGATCGGCCAGCGCGTCTCGAACATGAAGGCCAGCCCGTCGTCGACCCGCTGCGGCCGCAACTCCGCATCACTCGCCCTGTCGAAGGTCTCCCGGTCCGGACCGTGCGCCGACATCATGTTGTGCAGCGAGCCGCCCCCGGGCACGAAGCCCTCCGCCTTCGCGTCGTACGCCCCCTCGATCAGGCCCATGTACTCGCTCATCACGTTCCGGTGGAAGTACGGCGGCCGGAACGTGTCCTCGCCCACCAGCCAGCGCGGCGCGAAGACCACGAAGTCCACCCCGGCAAGCCCGGGGGTGTCCGACGGCGATGTCAGCACCGTGAAGATCGACGGGTCCGGGTGGTCGTACGAGATCGTCCCGATGACGTTGAAACGGCGCAGGTCGTAGACGTACGGCGTGTGGTTGCCGTGCCAGGCGACCACGTCGAGGGGGGAATGGTCGTAGGTGGCCGTCCAGAGGTTGCCGCAGAACTTGTTCAGTACCTCCACCGAGCCCTCGACGTCCTCGTACGCGGCCACCGGCGCCCGGAAGTCACGCGGGTTGGCGAGGCCGTTGGCGCCGATGGGCCCCAGGTCGGGGAGGCGGAAGGGGGCGCCGTAGTTCTCGCAGACGTAGCCGCGGGCGGTCGGGCTCTGCCCGGCCTCGGACGCGGCGTCCAGGAGGTCGACGCGGAAGCGGACGCCCCGGGGGATCAGGGCGACCTCGCCGGGCTCCGCGCGCAGCAGGCCGAACTCCGTGCGCAGGAGGAGGCCGCCGCGCTCCGGGACGATCAGCAGCTCGCCGTCCGCGTCGCTGAACACACGCCGCATCGACGAATTGGCGTGATACAGGTGCACCGCCATGCCCGTCCGCTGGGCCGCGTCGCCGTTGCCGCCGAGCGTCCAAAGGCCATCGACGAAGTCGGTGCCTGCCGGGGGATCGGGGAGCGGGTTCCAGCGGAGGCGGTTGGGGTCGGGGACCGTCTCGGTGAAGGGGGCCGTGGCCAGGGTGCCGTTGTCCGTGCGCGTGAAGGCGGGGTGGGCGGCCGACGGGCGGATCCGGTAGAGCCAGGAGCGGCGGTTGTGGGCCCTCGGTTCGGTGAACGCCGTGCCGCTGAGCTGCTCCGCGTACAGGCCGAGCGGGGCGCGCTGCGGCGAGTTGCGGCCCTGCGGCAACGCGCCCGGGACCGCCTCCGAGGCGTGCTCGTTGCCGAATCCGGAGAGGTACTCCAGCCCCTCGGCCGTCTTCCTCGCGTCCCCGCTCATGCCCGCTCCCTCGCGATCCTGATTCCTATGCTTCACCGTAGGATTCGGTCGGCGCGGGCGCAAGGGGACAGGTCGACGACCGGAACGGGACAGGACGACAACCGGAACGGGACAGGACGCCAACCGGACGTCGGCAGGCCGTCGACAGATCGGGTGCATCGGGCGGAGCGGGAGAACCGGACCGGGAGGGGATCCGTCTTGTCAGTGCGGTGCTCTACTCTCCCGACAGGCTGTGGACGTGCG
Organism: Streptomyces sp. NPDC002787; assembly: GCF_053592095.1. Taxonomy (NCBI): domain Bacteria; kingdom Bacillati; phylum Actinomycetota; class Actinomycetes; order Kitasatosporales; family Streptomycetaceae; genus Streptomyces; species Streptomyces sp. NPDC002787. The sequence goes on from NZ_JBSFVC010000016.1 coordinate 105,879, forward strand.
GATGTGCGCCGTTCGTCCGTCCACGGCTGAGCGGGAGCGGCGGTACCGCCCGTACTGATATTCGGAAGCTCATCGGACCTCGGCGGAAAGGCATCATGAAGCCCGTGTCCCAGGCGACCTCCTTGCGCCGCGCACCCGTGCAGCGGCGCAGTGCCGAACGACTGACCAGGATCCTCGACGCCTGCGCCGACCTCCTCGACGAGGTGGGCTACGACGCGCTGAGCACCCGCGCGGTCGCGCTGCGCGCGGGTGTGCCCATCGGCTCCGTCTACCGCTTCTTCGGCAACAAGCGCGCGATGGCCGACGCGCTCGCCGAACGCAACCTGGACCGTTTCACCGACCGCGTCACCCGCCGCCTGGAGGCGACGGGCGGACGGGACTGGCGCACCGCGATGGACGCCGTCCTCGACGAGTACCTCGACATGAAGCGCAACGCCCCCGGCTTCGCCCTCATCGACTTCGGCAACCAGATCCCCGTCGGCGGCAGCCGCCAGGAACCCAACCACCGTGTCGCCGACCGACTGTCGGAACTGCTCTCGGCGTTCATCGACCGTACCCCCGACGAGGATCTGCGCCGTACGTTCCTCATCGCCGTCGAGACCGCCGACACCCTCGTCCATCTCGCCTTCCGGGTCTCCCCGGACGGTGACGAGCGGATCATCCAGGAGATGCGGGAACTGCTCCGGGCCTATCTGGCACGCGTGCTGGACTGACGCCGGAGCCGCCGGTCCCCGCGATTTCCCGACTTGACCCCCGGCGGGGCCTCCCCGCGGTGCATACCGGTCGGTATGCTCGGCCCCGGTGCCGCGTGCCGTGACGCACGCGGCCCAGTCCGAGCGTCACCGTCGCCGCCGCCCCTCCGGGAGGACCCGTGTCCACCACCACCGACTCCCGCACCGCCCTGCGCGTCTGCCCGCTCTGCGAGGCGACCTGCGGGCTCACCCTCACCATCGAGGGGACCCGGGTGACCGGGGCCCGCGGCGACCGGGACGATGTGTTCAGCAAGGGGTTCATCTGCCCGAAGGGCGCCTCGTTCGGGGCGGCCGACGGGGACCCCGACCGGCTGCGCACCCCACTGGTCCGCAAGGACGGGGAGCTCCGGGAGGCCACCTGGGAGGAGGCCTTCGACGCCGTCGCCGCCGGCCTCGGGCCCGTCGTCGAGGCGCACGGACCGCACGCCGTCGGTGTCGTCCTCGGCAACCCGAACGTCCACACCATGGCCGGCGCCCTCTACCCGCCCGTCCTCCTCGCCGGCCTCGGCACCCGCAGCCTGTTCACCGCCTCCACCGTCGACCAGATGCCCAAGCACGTCTCCAGCGGACTGCTCTACGGCGACGCCCACGCCATCCCCGTGCCCGACCTCGACCGCACCGACCACCTTCTGCTCCTCGGCGCCAACCCCCTGGAGTCCAACGGCAGTCTGTGCACCGCCCCCGACTTCCCCGGCAAGCTCAAGGCCCTCAAGGCACGCGGCGGCACCCTCACGGTCGTCGACCCGCGCCTGACCCGTACGGCCAAGCTCGCCGACCGGCACGTGGCGATCCGCCCCGGCACGGACGCGCTGCTGCTCGCGGCGATGGCGTACGTCCTCTTCGAGGAGGACCTCGTCGACCTCGGGAACCTCGCCCCACATGTGCGGGGCGTCGAGGAACTGGCCGCCACCGTAAGGGACTTCACGCCCGAGGGAGTCGCCGACGCCTGTGACGTGGACGCCGACACGATCCGTGGGATGGCCCGCGAGCTGGCCGCCGCGCCCACCGCCGCCGTCTACGGCCGCATCGGCAGCTGCACCGTCCCGCACGGCACCCTCGCCAGCTGGCTGGTCGATGTGCTCAACATCCTCACCGGCAACCTCGACCGGCCCGGCGGCGCCCTCTTCCCGCAGTCGGCGACCGACAAGACGCCCCGGCCCGCCGGGCCCGGCCGCGGCTTCGCGCTCGGCCGGTGGCACAGCCGGGTCAGCGGCCACCCCGAGGCCAAGGGCGAACTGCCGCTGTCCGCGCTCGCCGAGGAGATCGACACCGCCACTCCCGAGGGCAGCCCGATCCGTGCCCTCATCACCGTCGCCGCCAACCCCGTGCTCTCCGCACCGGACGGCGACCGCCTCGACAAGGCGCTCGACTCGCTGGACTTCATGGTCAGCGTCGACCCCTACCTGGGCGAGACCGCCCGCCACGCCGACGTCGTCCTGCCGCCGCCCCCGCCCTCCCAGGCCCCGCACTTCGACTTCGCGTTCAACGCCTTCGCCGTGCACAACCAGGTCCGCTACAACCGCGCCGCCGTCCCCCTGGAGGACGGGCGCATGTCCGAGACGGAGATCCTCGCACGGCTGACCCTCGCCGCCACCGGCATGCACGGCGCCGACCCGTCCGCCGTGGACGACCTGGTCATCGGCCAGACCCTGGGCAAGGCCGTGAAGGAGCCCCACTCACCCGTCCACGGCCGCGACCCGAAGGAACTCGCCGCCCAACTCCTCGGCGACACCGGCCCCGAGCGCCGGCTCGACATGATGCTGCGCCTCGGCCCGTACGGCGACGGATTCGGCGCCGATCAGGACGGGCTGACTCTGGAGAAGCTCCTCGCCCACCCGCACGGCATCGACCTCGGGCCGCTGAAGCCGCGTCTGCCCCAGCCGCTGAAGACGGTCAGCGGCAGGATCGAACTGCTGCCGGGGCCGATCGTCGACGATCTGCCGAGGCTGCGCGCCGCCCTGCGGGAGCGCCCGGACGGCCTCGTCCTCATCGGCCGCCGGCATCTGCGGTCCAACAACAGCTGGCTGCACAACATCCCCGCTCTCACCGGCGGCACCAACCGTTGCACCCTGCACCTCCACCCCGACGACGCCGAACGCCTCGGCATCGCCGACGGGGACGCCGTACGGATCAAGGGCGCCGGGGGAGAGGTCACCGCCCCCGCCGAGGTCACCGACGTCGTACGACGCGGTGTCGTGAGCCTTCCGCACGGCTGGGGACACGACCGTCCCGGCACCCGGATGAGCCATGCCGCGATCGACCCGGGGGTGAACGTCAACCAGCTCCTCGACGGCTCCCTGCTCGACCCGCTGTCCGGCAACGCGGTCCTCAATGGCATATCCGTGGAGCTGTCCCGAGCAGGCGCAACGCTGTGACCTGGAGTTCTGCGCTTATTGCTCGCATGTCAACGTCTTGTTAACGCTTGTGGAGCCGCCCTAACGTCGTCGCACCGCCGGTGCCCTGGTGGGAGTTCAAGGGCGAACGTTAGGTATCCACATGTTGACCATCCTCGGCTTCGCCATGATCGCGACCTTCCTGGTCCTGATCATGATGAAGAAGATGTCGCCGATCGCGGCGCTCGTGCTGATCCCGGCACTCTTCTGCGTGTTCGTCGGAAAGGGAGCCCATCTCGGCGACTACGTCATCGAGGGGGTGGGCAACCTCGCGCCCACCGCCGCGATGCTGATGTTCGCCATCGTCTACTTCGGCCTCATGATCGACGTCGGTCTCTTCGACCCGATCGTCCGGGGCATCCTGAAGTTCTGCAAGGCCGACCCGCTGCGCATCGTCGTCGGCACGGCCCTGCTCGCCGCGATCGTCTCGCTGGACGGTGACGGTTCGACCACCTTCATGATCACCGTCTCGGCGATGTATCCGCTGTACAAGCGCCTGAAGATGAGCCTGGTCGTCATGACCGGTGTCGCCGCCACCGCCAACGGCGTGATGAACACGCTGCCCTGGGGCGGTCCGACCGCCCGCGCCGCCACCGCGCTCAAGCTCGACGCCGGCGACATCTTCGTCCCGATGATCCCCGCGCTCCTCGTCGGCCTGCTCTTCGTCTTCATCCTCGCCTACGGCCTCGGCCTGCGGGAGCGCAAGCGCCTCGGTGTGCTGAGCCTCGACGAGGTGCTGGAGCAGGAGAAGATCGTCAAGGACGAGGAGAAGTCGGAGACCGAGGAGACCGTCCTCGTCGGCGCGGGCGCCTCGTCCGCCTCCGCCGCCGGCTCCGGTGACGACAAGGCCCGTACGACGAAGACCACCGGCGGCGCGGGATCCGGCACCGACGCCGAGGACCCGGCGGACGACGACGCGGACGACGTCCGTCTCCAGGGCCTGGACCCCAACCGCCCGACGCTGCGCCCCAAGCTGTACTGGTTCAACGCGCTGCTCACGGTCGCGCTGCTCACCGCCATGATCATGGAACTGCTGCCGATCCCGGTGCTGTTCATCCTCGGTGCCGCGCTCGCCCTGACGGTGAACTTCCCGAACATCCCCGACCAGAAGGCCCGGTTGGCCGCCCACGCCGACAACGTCCTCAACGTCTCCGGCATGGTCTTCGCCGCCGCCGTCTTCACCGGCGTCCTCCAGGGCACCGGCATGGTCGACTCGATGGCCAAGTGGATCGTCGACGGCATCCCCTCCGGCATGGGCCCGCACATGGCCCTCGTCACCGGCTTCCTGAGCCTGCCGCTCACCTACTTCATGTCCAACGACGGTTTCTACTTCGGTGTCCTGCCGGTCCTCGCCGAGGCGGGCGCCGCGCACGGGGTCTCGCCGCTGGAGATCGCCCGCGCCTCCCTCGTCGGTCAGCCGCTGCACATGTCGAGCCCGCTCGTGCCGGCCGTGTACGTGCTGGTGGGTATGGCGAAGGTCGAGTTCGGCGACCACACCAAGTTCGTGGTGAAGTGGGCGGCCGCGACCTCGCTGATCATCCTCGCGGCGGGCGTACTGTTCGGCATCATCTGAACCGTGGAGCCCGACTCCCCCGCCCCGGAGCGAAGTTCGCTCGCACCGGCGTGAACTTCCTCAAGGAGGACCCGCATCGTGAGGCCCGGTAGGAACCGCGGCTGGCTGCTCCGCCTCGTCATCGCCTTCAGCTTCGCGCAGGGGGCGGTGTCGATGGCACGGCCCGCCGTGTCCTACCGGGCCCTCGCGTTGGGCGCCGACGAGCGGGCGGTCGGCGTGATCGCGGGGGTCTACGCCCTGCTCCCGCTGTTCGCCGCCGTCCCGCTCGGCCGCCGAACCGACCAGGGCCGATGCGCGCCCCTGCTGCCCGTGGGCGTCGTCCTCATAGCGGGCGGCTGTGTGCTGAGCGGCCTCGCGAACTCCCTGGTGGCGATGGCCCTGTGGAGCGGTGTGATGGGCCTCGGCCACCTCTCCTTCGTGATCGGCGCCCAGTCCCTGGTCGCCCGCCAGTCCGCCCCGCACGAACACGACCGCAACTTCGGCCACTTCACCATCGGCGCCTCCCTCGGCCAACTGGTCGGCCCGATCGCCGCGGGCGCCCTGATCGGCGGCCCGGACATGGCCCGTACGAGCGCCCTGGCGCTGGTGGTCGCGGGCGCGGGCGCGGCGGTCGCGTTCACCTCGCTGTGGCGGATAGAGCGGCCGGTTGAGCCCAAGTCCCGTACGGCGCAGGGCAAGCGGGTGCCCGTACACCGCATACTCCGCACCAGGGGAGTGCCGGGAGGCATCTTCATCAGCCTCGCCGTGCTGTCGGCGACCGACATCCTCACCGCGTATCTGCCGGTGGTCGGCGAGCACCGGGGCATCGCTCCCTCGGTGATCGGTCTCCTGCTGAGCCTGCGCGCGGCGGCCACCATCGCGTGCCGTCTGGTGATGACGCCCATGCTGCGGCTGCTCGGCCGGACCGCACTGCTCACCGTCACCTGTGCGCTGGGCGCCGTGCTGTGCGCCGGGATCGCGCTGCCCGTGCCGGTGTGGGCGCTGGCCCTGATCCTCGCCGCCCTCGGGTTCTGCCTCGGGGCCGGGCAGCCGCTGTCCATGACGACGGTGGTGCAGGCCGCGCCGGCCGACGCCCGTTCCACCGCCCTCGCGCTGAGGCTCACGGGAAACCGGCTGGGGCAGGCCGGGGCACCGGCCGCCGCGGGACTGATCGCCGGTGTCGCGGGCGTGGCCGCGCCGTTCGTGATGCTCGGCGTCCTGCTGCTGGTGTCGTCGGGCATCGCCCTGCGCTCGCCGGCGCAGCCGGGGCGGGGGAGCGGCGAGCCGGAGAAGACGCAGGGCGAGAGTCCGCAGCCCGGGGTCTCCCTGGGCCGTAAGGGGGATATCTGACGGGGCGTCGGGCGCGGCTCCCCCCGGACCCGGTGTGATGTGACAGAGAGTCAGGCGAAAGAGCGATTTGTGTGAAAATCGTCTGACTCGGAGGTTCTGCATGTCCACCTCGTCCCGCCCGCGCCCCGCCGGAGTGCGCGCGAGTGCCGCCGCCGTCCTCGCGGCACTCACCGTCACGGGAGCCAGCCTGATCACGGCACCGGCCGCCGTCGCCGCCCCGGGCGACCCCGACGTCGTGATCCACAAGGTGGGCTTCCCGTTCGACAACCAGCTCAACCAGCCGCTGGTCTGCGACTTCTACCTCGCCGCCTTCAACTTCCCCACACCCGACACGCCGCCGGGGCGCATCAGCTGGACGATCGACAGGCAGCCCCCTTCACGGGCCACCGACCCGATCGCCTCCGGTGAGATCACGCTCGAGGAGAACGGCAGCGGGCACAGTACGCCCGTGGCGCCCGAGAACGCGGCGCGGCTTCCCAACGGGGACTATGTGCTGACCTGGAGGACGGTCGGGGCGCCGCTGGACGAAGGGACCCGGACCCTCAACGTCAACTGCCCGCTCGCCGGTCCCGAAGGCGCTGTCCCGGCCGGCGGCGGCGGTCTCGCCCTCACCCAGGACTTCTCGCCGGTCGCCGGCGCGGCCGCCGTGGGCCTCGTCGCGGTCGGGGGAGTGACCTACCTGCGGCTGCGCCGGCGTCGCGCCGATGGCGCGGCGTAGACGCCGGCCGAGGCCCTGGTACCGGACGCGCGCCTACCGCCTGACGCGGACGGTCGTGATGACCGTGGCCCTGGTGGTGGGCGGCGTCCATCTGGCGGAGGACGACGAGCGGACCGATTCCGCCGAGGCCGGCTCCGCCTGGGCCGACGCCGGGTCGCGTGGTGCGGGGGCACCACGCGACCCGGCGGCCCAGTACTTCTCACCGCCGTCTCCCGAGGCACCCTCCCGTACCGCCGCCCCGACGACGACACCTGCCGAACCGGCCACCCCTGCCGAGCGGACGGAACGGACGGAGCCGAGTGAGCGGATGGAGCCGAGGCGGTGGACGGACCCGAGCGAGTGGCCGGGGCGGACCGGCTGGGCGAGCCCGACGCCCGCCCGGCCGACGCGGTCCACACCTTTCGGCCCCACGGCACTGGATCCCACCGACCTCACGGCGCCGAACCCCACCGGCCCCACGGCACCGGACGTCACCGGCCCCACGAGGCCGGTGCCCGCCGAGCCCACGCGACCCACGCCCACGTCTCCCGCCAGGTCGACGCCCGCCGACCCCGTGAGACCCGCGCCCACCAGGCCGATCGAGCCGAAGCGGCCCGCCGGGCCCCGTACGCTCCCGTCCTCCCCGGCGAAGACCGTCACCGTCCCGTACCTCGGTATCAAGGCCCCGGTGATGGAACTCCACCTCGACAGCCGGCGGCGGCTGCCCGCGCCCCCGGACGACAAGCCCAAGACGGTCGGCTGGTACGCGGAGGGGCCCGCGCCCGGGGGGCCCGGCACCGCGGTCGTCGTCGGTCACCGGGACACCCGGACCGGTCCCGCCGTCTTCGCCGCGCTGGGGATGATCAAGCCCGGCCGCACCGTGGAGGTCCGGCGGGCCGACGGACGCATCGCCGTCTACACGGTGGACGCCGTGAAGACGTACGAGAAGGACCGCTTCCCCGACAAGGAGGTGTACGGCCACCGCAATCGGCCCGAGCTGCGTCTGATCACCTGCGGCGGGGTGTACGACCGGCGGAAGGGCTACGCCAGCAACGTCGTCGTCTTCGCCCACCTCACCGCGACCCGGGAACCCGCGCGCAAGCCGTGAACCGGCGCGCTGAGGCGCGTGCCCCGGGCGCCGGGGAGCCGTAAGGGCGTACGGACGCACACACGGCCCGGCCCCGGCGCGGCCGACGGCCCGGAGGCGCTGACCCCGTTACAGGTGGGGCATGACCTCGCGCTTCGACTCCACCCGTACCCGGGCCCCAGTGGCCGCCGCCGTCTGTCTGCTGGCCGTCGGCGCCCCGACCGCGTACGCGGCGTTCACCGAGGACGCCTCCCCTGGTGAGGCCGGTACCACCGGTTCCGTGGCCGCCCCGGCCCGCGGGACGCCGTACGTCGAGACCCGGCTCTTCTTCGGCACCGAGCGGCCCGACGGTGGTCCGGCCGTCACCGACGAGCAGTTCACGGACTTCGTCGACCGGGAGGTCACGCCGGGCTTCCCGGACGGGCTGACCGTGCAGGAGGGGCACGGGCAGTGGCGGGACGCGAGCGGGACCATCGAGAAGGAACGGTCGTACGAGCTGATCCTGCTGTATCCGGTGTCGGCTGCCACCGCGAGCGACCGGAAGATCGAGGAGATCCGGGCCGATTACCGCAAGGAGTTCGCCCAGGAGGCGGTGGCCCGGGTCGACGACGGCACGCGGGTCGACTTCTGAGGCCGGTGACGAGTCCGGCGGCGAGTCATGTGGTGCGTCCTGTGACGAGCCATGTGACGCGTCCTGTGACGAGTCCTGGCTCACTGCCCGATGCTCTGGTGCCGGAAAACTATCAGGGCTAGTTTTTGGGGCGGACGACACGGCCCGCCCGGGAGGCAGCACGATGAAGGCACACGACGGCATGTACATCGGCGGTACCTGGCGGCCCGCCGCCGGGACCGACACCATCGAGGTCGTGAACCCGGCCGACGAGCAGGTGATCGGCCGGGTCCCCGCGGGCACCGCCGAGGACGTCGACGCCGCCGTACGCGCCGCCCGCGCCGCCCTCCCCGGCTGGGCCGCGACCCCGCCCGCCGAGCGGGGCGCGATCATCGGCGCGCTGCGTGACGCGCTCGCCGCGCGCCGCGAGGAGATCGCCGAGACGGTGACGGCGGAACTCGGCTCGCCGCTGCCGTTCTCCCGGAGGGTGCACGCGGACCTGCCGGTCGCGGTCGCCGGCTCGTACGCCGAACTGGCCGCGAAGCACGCCTTCGAGGAGAAGGTCGGCAACTCGACCATCCACCACGAGCCCATCGGTGTCGTCGGGGCGATCACCCCCTGGAACTACCCGCTCCACCAGATCGTCGCCAAGGTGGCCCCCGCCCTCGCCGCGGGCTGCACGGTCGTGCTGAAGCCCGCCGAGGACACTCCGCTGACCGCGCAGCTCTTCGCGGAGGCCGTGCACGAGGCGGGCGTACCCGCAGGGGTGTTCAACCTGGTCACCGGACTCGGCCCGGTCGCGGGGCAGGCCCTCGCCGAGCACGACGGCGTCGACCTGGTCTCCTTCACCGGTTCCACGGCGGTGGGCCGGCGCATCGCCGCGACCGCCGGCGCCGCCGTCAAGAAGGTCGCCCTGGAACTCGGCGGCAAGTCGGCCAACGTGATCCTCCCGAGCGCCGACCTGGCCAAGGCGGTCGGCGTCGGTGTCGCGAACGTCATGTCCAACTCGGGCCAGACGTGCAGCGCCTGGACCCGCATGCTCGTCCACACCTCCCAGTACGACGAGGCCGTCGAGCTGGCCGCCGAGGCCGCCGCGCAGTACGGCGACCGCATCGGCCCGCTCGTCAACGCCAAGCAGCGGGAGCGGGTGCGGGGTTACATCGAGAAGGGCGTGGCGGAGGGCGCCCGCCTGATCGCCGGTGGCCCCGAATCCCCGCGTGAGCAGGGCTACTTCGTCAGCCCCACCGTCTTCGCCGACGTGACTCCGGAGATGACCATCGCCCAGGAGGAGATCTTCGGTCCGGTCCTGTCGATCCTCCGCTACGAGGACGAGGACGACGCCCTGCGGATCGCCAACGGCACGGTCTACGGACTGGCCGGCGCCGTCTGGGCCGGCGACGACACCGAGGCCGTCGCCTTCGCCCGCCGCATGGACACCGGCCAGGTCGACATCAACGGCGGCCGCTTCAACCCGCTGGCCCCGTTCGGCGGTTACAAGCAGTCGGGCGTGGGCCGCGAACTCGGCGCGCACGGTCTGACCGAGTACCTGCAGACCAAGTCCCTTCAGTTCTGACCGTTGCCAGGCGAGTCGTAGTCGTAGCCTCAGTAGGAGAGTCCCCATGGCCGTTCGCGCTGCCGTACTGCCCGCCGTCGGTGCTGCGTTGGAGATCACCGAGATCGAGCTGCCGGACCCCGGGCCCGGCCAGGTCCGGGTGCGGCTCGCCGCCACCGGCGTCTGCCACTCCGACCTGTCGCTGTCCGACGGCACGATGCTGGTGCCGGTGCCCGCCGTGCTCGGCCACGAGGGCGCGGGGACGGTCCTCGCGGTCGGCGACGGGGTCACCCATGTCTCGCCCGGTGACGGTGTCGTCCTCAACTGGGCGCCTTCCTGTGGCAGTTGTCACGCCTGCTCGCTCGGCGAGGTGTGGCTGTGCGCGAACGCGCTGCTCGGCACCGGGAACGTGTACGCCCGGCGCGCCTGCGACGGCGTCGACCTCCACCCCGGTCTGAACGTGGCCGCGTTCGCGGAGGAGACGGTCGTGGCCGCCGGCTGTGTGCTCCCCGCCCCGGACGGCGTCCCGCTCGCCGACGCGGCCCTGCTCGGCTGCGCCGTCCTCACCGGCTACGGCGCGGTCCACCACTCGGCGCGGGTCCGGGAGGGCGAGACCGTCGCCGTGTTCGGGGCGGGCGGGGTCGGGCTGGCCGCGCTGCAGGCGGCGCGGATCGCGGGGGCGTCGCGGATCGTCGCCGTGGACGTCTCCCCGGCGAAGGATGAGCCGGCCCGTGCGGCGGGGGCCACCGAGTACGTCGTCGCCTCCGAGAACACCGCCCGCGAGATCCGGGCCCTGACCGGCAAGCAGGGCGTGGACGTCGCCGTGGAGTGTGTCGGCCGCGCGGTCACCATCCGGGCGGCCTGGGAGTCGACCCGGCGCGGCGGCCGCACCACGGTCGTCGGCATCGGCGGCAAGGACCAGCAGGTCACCTTCAACGCGCTGGAACTCTTCCACTGGGGCCGCACCCTCTCCGGCTGCGTCTACGGCAACTCCGACCCGGCCCGCGACGTCCCGGTCCTCGCGGACCACATCCGTGGGGGGCGCCTGGACCTCGGTGTCCTGGTGACCGACCGCATCTCCCTGGACGGCATCCCGGCGGCCTTCGACAACATGCGCGCGGGCAAGGGCGGCCGGGCACTGGTGACGTTCTGATTCGGTGCGGGTGATCCGTGGTCGCTCGCGCGGTTCTCACGCACCCGCAGCCGAAGAACCCGCCCCGCCCCACCTCCACGCGAACTCATCGTGCACGACCGTTGACCTACATACCGTCCGGTCAGTACGTTCCCGGGAACGTCCCCGCACCCACCGGAGTGTGCACGTATGGACACCGCTCCCGCTCCCGTCACCACCGCCCGCCCCCCGAGCCACCGCAAGGTCGCCACCGCCGCGGCGCTCGCCTCGGCCGTGGAGTGGTACGACTACTTCGTCTTCGGCATAGCCGCGGCCCTCGTCCTGGGCGACCTCTACTTCCCGGCGGGCAGCCCCTCCGCCGGGGTCCTCGCGGCGTTCGCCACCTTCGCCGTGGGCTTCCTCGCCCGTCCCGTCGGCGGAGTCGTCGCCGGTCACCTCGGCGACAAACGCGGCCGCAAGCCCATGCTGGTCCTCGCCCTCACCCTGATGGGCCTGGCCACCACCGGCATCGGTCTCCTCCCCACGTACCAGACGATCGGGATCGCCGCTCCGATCCTGCTCGTCCTCCTCCGTGTCGCCCAGGGCGTCGCAGTCGGCGCCCAGTGGGGCGGCGCGATGCTGCTGGCCACCGAGTACGCCCCCGAGGGCAAGCGCGGGGTGTACGGCAGCTTCGTCCAACTCGGCGTCCCCATCGGTGTGGTGAGCGCCAACACGATGTTCCTCGTCGTGGGCGCCGCCACCAGCGACTCGGCCTTCTCCGCCTGGGGCTGGCGCGTGCCCTTCCTGGTCGGCCTGTTCGTGCTCGGCCTCGCCTGGTACATCCACCGCCATGTCGAGGAGACCCCCGAATTCCGGGCGGCTGAACGGGCGTTGGCGGAGAAGGAGAAGGGCGAGAAGAGCTCCCCGCTCAGGACGATCCTGCGCGGTCATCTCGGCACGGTCTTCCTGGCCGGCGGCTCCTTCGCCGTGAACACCGCGACCTTCTACATCCTCATCACCGGTGTCCTCGACTACACCACCCGCGAACTCGACATGAAGCGCGGCGCGGTCCTCGCGGTCTCCCTCTGCGTCAGCCTCACCCAGCTGATCCTCATCCCCGCCGCCGCGGCCCTCTCCGACCGCGTCGGCCGCATCCGGATCTACGCGTTCGGCGCGGCCGGCATCGCCCTGTGGGCCGTCCCGCTGTTCCTGCTCATCGACACCGGCTCCCTGCTGTGGCTCGCCGTCGGCACGTTCGTCGCCAGCTGCTTCCTCAGCATCATGTACGGGCCCCAAGCCGCCCTCTTCGCCGAGCTGTTCACCCCCGAGATGCGGTACACGGGCGCGTCCCTCGGCTACCAGATCGCGGCGGTCCTCGGCGGCGGCCTCGCCCCGTTCCTGATGGTCCTCCTCCTGGAGGCCACCGGCACGTCCCTGTCGGTGTCCGCCTACATCATCGGCCTCTCGGTGATCGCCCTCGTGTCGATCAAGATCCTCGCGGGGAGGGCGAGTTCACGGGCGGAGGGTTAGCTCCTCTCCGGCCCCAGCCCCAGCCCTCGCGCGGGCGGCCCTGGGCGCGGTTCCGGAACCTCGTCCGGGGCCGCGCTCCGGCGCCGGGCACCGCCTCCTGGGCGCGTTCGTGGCTGGTCGCGTGGTTCCGCGCGCCCCTATCGGGGCCCGACCTGCGCGTACTGCTGCTCCAACCCGTCCAGCAACGCCCTCAATCCCACCTCGAACGCCCGCTCGTCCACCTTCTCCTGCTGGTCCGCCAGCAGATGGGCCTGCCCGAGATGCGGATAGTCGGCCGGGTCGTACGCGCTCTCGTCGTCCACGAACCCCCCGGCGAACGAGCCGATCGCGGACCCCATGATGAAGTACCGCATCAACGCCCCGATGGACGTGGCCTGCGCGGCGGGCCACCCCGCCTCGACCATGGCGCCGAACACCACGTCGGCCACCCGGAGCCCCGCCGGCCGCCGCCCGGGCCCCCGCGCGAGGATCGGCACGATGTTGGGGTGGTCGCGCAGGGCGGCCCGATACGAGACGGCCCAGTCGTGCAGCGCGGTCCGCCAGTGCCGTCCGTCCTCGAACATCGACAGGTCGACCCGCTCGCTCACCGAGTCGGCGACGGCCTCCAGGATCTGGTCCATGGTCCGGAAGTGGTTGTAGAGGGAGGGCCCGCTCACCCCCAGCTCGGCCGCGAGCCGCCGCGTCGAGAGGGCCGCGAGCCCCTCCGCGTCCACCAACTCCCGTGCCGTCTCCACGATGCGGTCGGTGCTCAACAGGGGCTTGCGCGGTCGGGCCATGGCGCACATAGTAGGGCTGCGGAGATAAAACTAGCAGTGGTAATTTAAGGTTTAAAGAGACAGGGTCGAAGGGCGAGGTGGCATGAACCTGGAGCTCAGCGAGGAGCAGACCGCCGTACGCCGGCTCGCGCGGGACTTCGTGGAGCGCGAGATCGCCCCGCACGTCATCGCCTGGGACCGCGCCGAGAACGTCGACCGGTCCGTCGTAAAGAAGCTCGGCGAGGTCGGCTTCCTGGGGCTCACCGTCGACGAGGAGTACGGCGGCTCCGGCGGCGACCACCTCGCGTACTGCCTGGTCACCGAGGAGCTCGGCCGGGGAGACTCCTCCGTGCGCGGCATCGTCTCCGTCTCCCTCGGCCTGGTCGCGAAGACGATCGCGGCCTGGGGCGACGAGGAGCACAAGCGCCGCTGGCTGCCGGGGCTCACGGCGGGGGAGTACGTCGGCTGCTTCGGCCTCACCGAACCCGGCACCGGCTCCGACGCGGGCAACCTCGCCACCCGCGCGGTCCGCGACGGTGACGACTACGTCATCGACGGCACCAAGATGTTCATCACGAACGGCACCTGGGCCGATGTCGTCCTCCTCTTCGCCTGCTCCACCGACGCCCCCGGCCACCAGGGCATCTCGGCCTTCCTCGTCCCCACCGACACCCCCGGCCTGACCCGCCGCACGATCCACGGCAAGCTCGGCCTGCGCGGCCAGGCCACCGCCGAACTGGTCCTGGAGGGCGTCCGTGTCCCCGCCTCCGCCCTGCTCGGCCCGGAGGGCAAGGGCTTCACCGTCGCCATGTCCGCGCTCGCCAAGGGCCGGATGTCGGTCGCGGCCGGCTGCGTGGGCATCGCCCAGGCCGCGCTGGACGCGGCGGTCCGGTACGCCACCGAGCGCGAGCAGTTCGGCAGAACCATCGCCCATCACCAGCTCGTCCAGGAGCTCATCAGCGACATCGCGGTCGACGTCGACGCCGCGCGGCTGCTCACCTGGCGCGTCGCCGACCTCGTCGACCGGGGACAGCCCTTCGCCACCGAGGCGAGCAAGGCCAAGCTCTTCGCCTCCGAGGCCGCCGTCCGCGCCGCGAACAACGCCCTCCAGGTCTTCGGCGGCTACGGCTACATCGACGAGTACCCGGCCGGCAAACTCCTGCGCGACGCCCGCGTGATGACCCTCTACGAGGGCACCAGCCAGATCCAGAAACTGCTCATCGGGCGCGCGCTGACCGGCGTGTCGGCGTTCTGAGTACACCGGGCCCGCCCCGGCGCGGATCTGAGTATCCGAACGGATGTGGTCCCGGCCACATCTGCCGAACCATGTCCCCATGAGTGAGACACCGGTCAAGCAGCAGAGCACGGCGGCCTTCTACGGCCAGGCCGTCGCCTCCTTCATCGTCGCCATGGCAGCCACCACCGTCGGCATCTACAACCTGGACGCCAATGTCTGGGTCCGTTCCTTCCTGGCCATCGCTGTCCTCTACCTGGTGACGTCGTCCTTCACCCTCGCCAAAGTGATCCGCGACCGCCAGGAGGCCGGGCAGATCGTCAGCCGGGTCGACCAGGCCAGGCTGGAGAAGCTCCTCGCGGAGCACGACCCCTTCGAGAAGCTCTGACAGCCCCGGCCCCGCACGGAGCTGGGCCGCACAGCCCTGAGCGGGGCTTCTAAGCGCTCGCTCACCTTTCGGCGGTATGGTGGTGCCCAGCCATCGGAAGGGGCGAACGAGCGATGAGTACGGCGGAGGAGACGGCCGGCGGCGAACCGCAGCCGTGGGGCGAGGTCAACCCGGACGCGGCCCGGCGGCTGCTGGTGGCCGCCGTGGAGGCCTTCGCCGAGCGCGGCTATCACGCCACGACGACCCGTGACATCGCGAGCCGCGCGGGCATGAGCCCCGCCGCGCTGTACATCCACTACAAGACCAAGGAAGAGCTGCTCCACCGGATCAGCCGCATCGGCCACGAGAAGGCGCTCGACGTGCTGCGCACGGCGGCCGAGGGTGAGGGCACCCCGGCCGACCGCCTCGCCGAGGCCGTACGCTCCTTCGTCCGCTGGCACGCCGGGCAGCACACCGTCGCCCGCGTAGTCCAGTACGAGCTCGACGCCCTCGGCCCCGACGCCCGCGCCGAGATCGTCACCCTCCGCCGCCAGAACGACGCGGCCGTGCGCGGCATCATCGAGGACGGCGTCGCCACCGGCGACTTCGACGTCCCCGACGTCCGCGGCACCACCATCGCCATCCTCTCCCTCTGCATCGACGTGGCCCGCTGGTTCAACGTCAACGGCCCCCGCACCCCCGACGAGGTCGGAGCCCTCTACGCGGACCTCGTGCTGCGCATGGTGAACGCGAAGAAGTGACCGTGGCGATCGGCTCCTTCTTCGAAACATTCGAGGATCGGGGTCCGGCCCCTGATCCTCCTGCCGGAGCCCTTGACGGGTTATCGCTGGTGTAGCTCGCGAATGTTTCGGGATCAATGCCGAAACCATTGACAGTTGACAGGAGCAGGCCAACACTCCCGGGTGACAGGGCGAACCCCACGAGCCCGAGGAGGCAGCGCGCGTATGAACGACGCACCCGCATCCGCACCCATCCCCACCCCACCTCCGAGCCGCAGGCTCTTCATGACCGGTCTGTGCGCGACCGGGCTGGCCGCCGCCACCGCGGTGGCCCTGCCCGGCACCGCCCACGCGGACACGGTCGTCACCACCAACCGGACCGGCACCGACAACGGCTTCTACTACTCGTTCTGGACCGACGCCCCCGGCACGGTCTCCATGACCCTGTCCTCCGGCGGCAGTTACCGGACCTCCTGGAGCAACACCGGGAACTTCGTCGCGGGCAAGGGCTGGAGCAACGGCTCCCGCAGGACCGTGAGGTACTCGGGCTCGTTCAATCCGTCCGGCAACGCCTACCTGACCCTCTACGGCTGGACCGCCAGTCCGCTCATCGAGTACTACATCGTCGACAACTGGGGCACCTACCGGCCCACGGGAACGCACAAGGGCACGGTCACCAGCGACGGCGGCACGTACGACATCTACAAGACGACCCGGTACAACGCCCCGTCCGTCGAGGGCACCCGTACCTTCGACCAGTACTGGAGCGTCCGCCAGTCGAAGCGGACGGGCGGCAGCATCACCACCGGCAACCACTTCGACGCCTGGGCCCGTGCCGGCATGCCCCTCGGCAGCTTCCGGTACTACATGATCATGGCCACGGAGGGCTACCGGAGCAGCGGCAACTCCTCCATCACGGTGGCCCCGTGAGCACCGGACCGAGCCGCCGCTTCCGTCGCCTGGGAAAGCGGTTGGCCGTCGTCGCGACGGCATTGGCCAGTGTCGTCCCTCTCGCGCTCACGGCCGCCGCTGCCGCCCCGGCGCGGGCCGCCGCCTGCACCGGCTATGTCGGGCTGACGTTCGACGACGGCCCGTCCGGCAACACGTCGGCCCTGCTCAACGCGCTCCGGCAGAACGGGCTCCGGGCCACCATGTTCAACCAGGGCCAGTACGCCGCCGCCAACCCCTCCCTGGTCCGGGCGCAGGTCGCCGCCGGCATGTGGGTGGCCAACCACAGCTACACCCACCCGCACCTGACCCGGCTGAGCCAGGCGCAGATCGACTCGGAGATCGCCCGGACCCAGCAGGCCATAGCGGGCGCGGGCGGCGGCACACCGAAGCTCTTCCGTCCCCCGTACGGCGAGACCAACGCGACGGTGCGGGCGGTCGCGGCCAGGTACGGACTGACCCAGATCATCTGGGACGTCGACTCGCGGGACTGGAACGGCGCCGGCAGCGACGCGATCGTGCAGGCCGCCGCCCGGCTCACAGGCGGCCAGATCATGCTCATGCACGACTGGTCCGCCAACACGCTCGCCGCGATCCCGCGCATCGCCCAGGCGCTGGCCGCCCGTGGTCTGTGCTCCGGGATGATCTCACCGCAGACCGGCCGAGCCGTGGCTCCCGCGTGAGCGGTCCCGGCGGGCCCGTGTGAGCGGTCCCGGCGGGGGTGGCGGCAACGGACAGATCACGCGCCGCCCCCTTCGCCGGGACTCGGGACCAGGGCCCGCCGGGTCTCAGAAGTAGTACCGGGACACCGACTCCGCCACGCACACCGGCTTGTCCCCGCCCTCGCGTTCCACGACGACCGCGGCCGTGACCTGCACGCCGCCGCCGGCCTCCGTGACCTCCTGGAGGGTCGCCGTGGCGCGCACCCGGGAACCGACCGGCACCGGCGCGGGGAAACGGACCTTGTTGGTGCCGTAGTTGACGCCCATCTTGACGTTGTCGACCTTGAGGACCTGGGGGACCAGGAGAGGCAGCAGCGACAGGGTCAGATAGCCGTGGGCGATGGTCGTGCCGAACGGGCCGGCCGCGGCCTTCTCGGGGTCGACGTGGATCCACTGATGGTCGCCGGTCGCCTCGGCGAACAGGTCGATCCGCTTCTGGTCGACCTCCAGCCAGTCGCTGTGGCTCAGCTGCTCGCCCACCGCCGCCTTGAGTTCCTCGGCGGACGTGAAGATCCTCGGCTCTGCCATGTCCCGGCCTCCCGCATCCCGGATGCCTGTCGCATCCGTGTCAACCATGTCCAGCATGTCGATTCCACAGGTCTAAGCAACTGCTTAGCATGGTCGGCCGCGCGGCCCCTGTCAACGGACCGCGACGTCACCGGGTGTGGGTAGGCTCGGAGGGGTGCCCCAGATCCCCGAGAAGATCCACGAGTTGACCGTCGGCCAGCTGTCGGCCCGTAGCGGCGCAGCCGTCTCCGCCCTGCACTTCTACGAGTCCAAGGGGCTGATCAGCAGCCGCCGCACCACGGGCAACCAACGCCGCTACAGCCGTGACACCCTGCGTCGCGTCGCCTTCGTCCGGGCCGCGCAGCGCGTCGGCATCCCGCTCGCCACGATCCGCGAGGCGCTCGCCGAGCTGCCCGAGGAGCGGACGCCCACCCGCGAGGACTGGGCGCATCTCTCCGAGGTCTGGCGGTCCGAACTGGACGAACGGATCAAACAGCTCAACCGGCTGCGCGACCACCTCACCGACTGCATCGGCTGCGGCTGTCTGTCCCTGGCCACCTGTGTGCTCTCCAACCCCGACGACGTCTTCGGTGAACGGCAGAGCGGCTCCCGCCTCATGGTCGAGCGCCGGCAGCCGTCCGGGCAGGCGGTGGAACAGGAGGAGCCCGGAAGCTGCCGCTGAGCGGCGGCTCCCGGGCTCCGGGCCCCACGGGTCCCCCGAAGATCCCGTGGGGAGCCTGGGTCTCACTCGTACTCGGTGCCGCCCTTGCGGGTCAGATACGCCGGGCTGATCGCCTTGGCGATGGCCCGCCCGCCGGTCACCGGGCTGTACCGCTCGACGGCCGGGCGGATCACGACCCCCTCGCGCAGATGCAGATCGCGCCCCGAGACCGTTTCCCGGCCGGTGGCCACCTCCAGGACCCGCTCGACGGCGTACGGGCCCTCGTACAGCCGCGGCACCAGCGGCAGTTCGCCGTCGAGCAGCTCGCACAGCTCCGCGGTGTCCAGCCGGCGCACCTGGCCGTCGACCTCGACGGAGACGTCGAACACGGCGTAACCGAGCGTGTCGCGACGGCCGTCGGCACCGTACGTCAGGTCCTGCACCCCGGCGCCGTACACCTCGCCGAAGATCCCGACCCGGCGCGCCCCGAGCCGCTCGGCGAGCCTCGACGCGGCCTCGGGGACCCCGTGGCCGCGGACGGCACGCCAGTACAGGTTGCGCGGGTCCTCCTTCAGCGCGAGGGACTTCGCACCGAAGCCCTTCGAGGACACCTGGACGCGGCCGTCCTCGGCGAAGTACGTCATCAGGCAGGCCGTTCCGTGCAGCTTCTCCGTCAGGACGACCGGCTCGCCGGGTGTGAAGATGTCGGGGTAGCGCTGGATGTTCTCGATGTCGCCCCAGGGCAGCAGATCCGGCGCCGACTCGACCTCGCCGCTCATCGTCGGCGGGATCGGAGGCACCCACTTCACGATGCCGAGCCGTTCGGCGAAGTCCGTGCCGTCCGTGACGGCGGCCGTCAGGTCCACGTCCGCGAGCGCCCGCGGGCGGCAGACGATGCCCTGCGACAGCTCACCTCGCAGCCGTACCGCCTTCACCCGGTCCGACTTGCCGCCCGCCAGCCGTCCGGTCAGCCCCAGCTCCTCGATCAGGGCGGCCGGGAGCACCGACTGCTCCGGGATGTAGACGGCGGTGTCACCGGTGCGGTACGCGCCCTTGGCGACGACGGCTCGGTACAGGCCCACCTGGGCCAGTTCGAGCGCGTCGGCGTTCGGGTGTTCGTGGATCGTCAGCACTTCGGCGGTGACGCGCAGCGTCGACATCGGGCACTCCTCGGGTGCTCAGTTCGGTTTCATCGCCCCCCACTGTCCGTACGGGAAAGGGGTGGAGCGAACATATTTGCGGCTGGTAGAGTCGCGATCTTCGGCCGGTGGACGGACAGACGGAACACCACCCGGTACGGAGTCCTGACGGGACGCACCCTCTTGTTGTCACCCGCCCTCGAGGCAGCCCTCGCCGACATCGACACGGTCTTCGACGGCTTCACGAGCCCCCACGAGACCGGTTGTGGCCGTTGCCACATGCCGGAGGAGACCGCGTACCTGC
This sequence comes from Streptomyces sp. NPDC002787, assembly GCF_053592095.1. Classification (NCBI taxonomy): domain Bacteria; kingdom Bacillati; phylum Actinomycetota; class Actinomycetes; order Kitasatosporales; family Streptomycetaceae; genus Streptomyces; species Streptomyces sp. NPDC002787. The sequence continues at coordinate 125,890 of NZ_JBSFVC010000016.1, forward strand.
GCACGCCGTCCGTGCCCGTTCCGCTCGACGTACTGACGATGTACGTCTTCGAGGTGTCCAACCACTTCGCCGACCACGCCGCCGCCATGCGTCGTCTGCTGCCCCCGTGGGCGCGTGCGGTCGCGGACGGCACGATGGAGCCGCTCGGCTGGAAGGAGCACGGGCTGAGCCAGGTGGGCTGGCGCTCGTGGCCGGCCGAGCAGGCCGCGGCCGTCGAGCGTTTCCTGTACGCCTGGTGGGATGACGTCCTGGTGGCGCCCGAGCCGCCGCGGCCGGTCAACGAGGTCTTCGAGGTCTGCGCGGCGATTCTCGGGACGGTCGTGCCGCTGCTGGACCGGTGGCTGCCGGGGTCTGTGGCCGACGCGCATCTGAGGTACTGCGCCGACATGTGGATCGACGACCTGCTCCGCGACGAACTGCCCTTCTACTGGAGCAGTACCGCCTTCGAGGCCGTGGCCGTGTCCGAACTCCAGGCATGGCTGCTCCAGGAGGCCCCGGCCCGGATCGAGCCCCACGACCACGGTCTCGCCGCGCGCACCGGGTTGCTCGTCCTGCCCGAGGCGGAGCGGTGGGACCACCTGTGGTGAACCTGTGAATCAGCGCCCCCGGCGAGTCTCGTTCCCCCGCGCGACCGCTCCCACCGACACTGTGTCATGAACACGGAGGGGGCATCGCGGCGCGCCCTCCGGCAAGGGGAGGGAGACGTCGATGAGCGTCGTCGTATGTTCGCTGAAGTGGGAGAAGGCACACTCGGGCGTCCAGAGGATCGCCTACGACTCGGACGGCTACCACCTGGTGCGCTTCCCGTACGAGAAGACCGAGGAGTCCTACGACCCCTGGAAGATGCACGACCCGGCGAACGGCGGCGACACGGCGTCGAAGTTCCCCGATCCGCGCTCCGGACTGATCTGGCCCAGCCACGACGGCTGGGGTGTGCTGTCCGCGATGGTGTTCTGGGAGGCGGACCCCAGGACGCTGGAGTACCGGGTCCGCTTCGTGCGGGATCCCCTGAACATGACCAAGAAGAAGTACGACTCGACGGGCACCACGGACAGCGCGCCCACACGGGGCGGTCAGTTCCGCACCTACGTCTGGCAGATGTTCGTGCACCAGGGCATGCCCCTGGGCCTGAAGGTGTCCGCGCGTGGGTCGGGGGACACCAAGCGGGCCACGACGCTCACCCTCGCCGAGTTCAAGCTCGCCATCCACACGGACGTCAAGAAGCCGTAGCCGTAGAGGTGCACGCGGACGTCGGGCTGGACATCCCACTCCGGTCGTGCACATACACGGGGGTGCGGCATCCCCGGCGCACCCCCGCCGCGCTAGGCCGAGACCAGCAGCCGTCCGCGCCTGGACTCCGCCAGGGCCTCGGGTGTGAGTACCGGTCGCGGCACCACGATTCCGCACTCCGTGCAGACCGGGCCCGAGGACGGTTCATGGGCCAGGTCGTACATGTAGACGAGGCGCTCGCCCTCGCACACCGGGCAGGTCGAGCCCGGTTCGCGCTCCAGCGCGGCGATGAGCCGGCGCAGCACCTCCGCCAGGGGTTCCCGGGGATGGACCTTCGGATCGTCGCACCAGGCGACTCCGAACCCGCCCCAGGTCAGCCGGTGCCAGTCGTCGACACTGCCCGGCCTGCGCAGCCCGTCGTGCTTCTCCTTCTTGCGGCGCTGCGCGAACTGCACCTCGTAGTCGAGCCAGACGGAACGGGCCTCCTCCAACTCCTCCAGTGCGGCCACGAGCCGCGCTGGGTCAGGGTTGCGGTCCTCGGGACCGAACCCGGCCCGGGAGCACAAGTGGTCCCAGGTCGCCCGATGCCCGTAGGGGGCGAACCTCTCAAGGCACTTGCGCAGCGAATAACGCCGCAGTGCCAGGTCGCACCTGGGATCTCGCACCTGTCTTGCCAGACTCCGGAAACCGGCCATCGCCCTGCACCTCCGTCACACCTGCACCTGTACTTCGGTCACTTCGGCGTCGTCGTCGGGACGTCGCCGAATAGACGTATCGACACGCGATTCGGCTCCATCCGATTTCCGATGACCTCCATAAGTCGTCTGCTGAGCCGTTCACGGACCGTTCCTGCCTACGCCTGACTGTCTCTGGCTTCTTCTTGATACTTCTTCTTGGGCTTACGACTACTTCTGAGTACCTGTTCACGCTGTGAGTCACCCGTCCCGTGGCGGTGTTCCCAAAAACGTGACGCACGTTCATCTTCAAAGCCGGGGATACCGGCGGTAACATCCGGCCCACCCCCGTCGGGAGGAGCTGCCATGCCCTGGCGCACCCCACGCACCTCACGCAACGCACCGGACAGACTGAGAACTCCCCGTAGATACCCGGAGTTCCTCAAGGCCGCCTCCATATGCGCACTCGTTGCCGGTCTTTTGTCGCCTCTTTCCCCGGCTGCCCCGGCTGCGGCCGCCGACACCGAGGCCGTCGAGGCGGCAGCGGTGACGGACCACTGCGGCGGCCAGTGCTCCGACATCCTGCCGCCCGGCCAGAACGGCAACGCCACCCTCGCCCAGATCCTCCTCAACCAGGCCTTCGGCACCATGCCGGAGAACGCGAGCAACCAACTCGGGCCCTACAACAACCTGGCGACCGGCTACTCCGGGCTCACCAACGCCACCATCAACACCTTCTTCAACGACGCCTCCTTCGGCGTCGCCTCCGACCAGGTCGCCTCCACCCTGAAGCCGGCCGGCCGCACCGACGTCACGATCGTCCGCGACAAGAAGACCGGCGTCCCGCACATCACCGGAACCACCCGCTACGGCACCGAGTTCGGCGCGGGCTACGCCGCTGCCCAGGACCGGCTGTGGCTGATGGACGTCTTCCGGCACGTCGGACGGGGCAAGCTGACCCCGTTCGCGGGCGGCGCCGCGTCCAACCAGGGCCTTGAACAGGAGTTCTGGCGCCACGCCCCGTACACCGAGGCCGACCTGCAGGCCCAGATCGACAAGGCGGTGGCCGCGAACGGCGAACGCGGGCAGCTGGCCCTCGCCGACGTCAACGCCTACGTCGCCGGCATCAACGCCTACATCGACGCCTCCGACAGCGGCCGCTACTTCCCCGGCGAGTACGTCCTGACCGGCCACAAGGACTCCGTCACCAACGCCGGCACCATCGAGAAGTTCAAGCCCACCGACCTGGTCGCGCTGGCCTCCGTCATCGGCGCCCTCTTCGGCTCCGGAGGCGGCGGCGAGGTCAACAACGCCCTGTCCCTGCTGGCCGCCCAGGAGAAGTACGGCGTCACCGAGGGCACCGAGGTCTGGGAGTCCTTCCGCGAGCGCAACGACCCCGAGGCCGCCCTCACCGTCCACGACGGCAGCTTCCCGTACGCCACCAAGCCCGCCGACCCCAAGGGCATGGCCCTGCCCGACGACGGCACGGTCACCGAGGAGCCGCTCGTCCACGACCGCACCGGCAGCGCGGCCACGGCAGCCTCCACGAGCGTCTCCTCCGCGGCCACCCGCAGCGCCCTCGGCTCCGCCCGGCGCGGCATGTCCAACGCCCTGGTCGTCAGCGGCGAGCACACCGCGAGCGGCCACCCCATCGCCGTCTTCGGCCCCCAGACCGGCTACTTCGCACCCCAACTCCTCATGCTCCAGGAGATCCAGGGCCCGGGCATCAGTGCCCGCGGCGCCTCCTTCGCGGGTCTGAGCATGTACGTCGAACTCGGCCGGGGCCAGGACTACGCCTGGAGCGCCACCACCTCCGGCCAGGACATCATCGACTCCTACGCCGTGGAGCTGTGCCAGGACGACGTCCACTACCTGTACCGCGGCACCTGCACGCCGATGGAGAAGGTCGAGCAGACCAACGCCTGGAAGCCCAGCACCGCCGACTCCACCTCGGCCGGCTCGTACCGTATGCAGGTCTGGCGCACCAAGTACGGCCCCGTCACGCACCGCGCCACGGTCGACGGCAAGAAGGTCGCCTACACCACCCTGCGCTCGTCGTACCTGAACGAGGCCGAGTCGATCATCGGCTTCCAGATGCTGAACGACCCCGACTACGTCAAGGGCCCGCAGGACTTCCAGAAGGCCGTCCAGCACATCAACTACACCTTCAACTGGTTCTACGCCGACTCGGAACACACCGCGTACTACAACAGCGGCGACAACCCGGTGCGCGCCACGGGCGTCGACCCCGAGTTCCCGGTCTGGGCTCAGGCGGCGTACGAGTGGCGGAACTGGAACCCGGCCACCAACACCGCCGACTACACCCCGCCCGCCGAGCACCCCAACTCCATCGACCAGGAGTACTACATCTCCTGGAACAACAAGCAGGCCAAGGACTACACCACCGCCCCGTGGGGCAACGGCTCCGTCCACCGCGGCAATCTGCTCGACGACCGGGTCAAGCGCCTGGTCGCGGCCGGCGGCGTCACCAGGGCCTCGCTCACCAAGGCCATGGCCGAGGCGGGCCTCGCCGACCTCAGGGCCGAGGACGTCGTGCCGGACCTGCTCAAGGTCATCAACAGCAGCACGGTCACCGACTCCGCGGCAGCCGCGGCGGTCAGCAAGCTGCAGACCTGGGTGTCGTCGGGCTCGAAGCGGACGGAGACGGCCGCCGGTTCCAAGACCTACGCCAACGCCGAGGCGATCCGCATCCTGGACGCCTGGTGGCCCCTGCTGGTGAAGGCCCAGTTCGAACCCGGCCTCGGCACCGACCTGTACACCGCCATCACCGCCAACCTCCCCATCGACGAGTCCCCGTCGGCCGCGCACGGCCCGACCGGCTCCCACGCCGGCAGCTCCTTCCAGTACGGCTGGTGGAGCTACGTCGACAAGGACCTCCGCTCGGTGCTGGGTGAGACGGTGCGGGGCCCGCTGGCGAACGAGTACTGCGGCGGCGGCAGCCTCAGCGCCTGCCGCACCCTCCTGATCAACACCCTCAAGGAGGCCGCCGGCAAGACCGCCGCGCAGGTCTACCCGGGCGACGCGAACTGCTCGGCCGGCGACCAGTGGTGCGCCGACTCGATCATCCAGCAGACCCTGGGAGGCATCAAGCACAACAAGATCAGCTGGCAGAACCGCCCGACCTACCAGCAGGTCGTGGAGTTCACCTCGCACAGGTGACGGCAGGCGGCGGGCCGGTCTCAGACGACTCGGCCCGCCGCCAGCACCACCCGGGCCAGCTCCTCGTGGCAGATGTCGCTGTGGGCGCCGGACGGCGCGCCGCCGCGTCTCACCACCGCCGCGGCGTCGACGTTCACGCAGCCGGACGAGGGCAGATGGGCCTTGAGGGCGTCGGCGAGCCTGAACGACCGGGTGCCCGCGACGGCCTGGATGCCGCCGTAACCGAGTGCGCCCCACTTGGCGCCCAGGAGACTGTTCACGCTCAGACCGAGCACCGTTCGCGCGTCGCCCGCCATCCGGGAGGCCAGCGGGTAGATGGTGCCGAGCGCCGAGTCGTGCTTGGAGTGGCAGCACACCAACGGGCCGTCGATCCGCTTCTGTTGGCCGTTCAGCACACCGCTCGCGCGGCTGTCGTGCGGGAGCCGGGCGGCGAACGCGTAGTGCGAGAAGGCAGCCTGAAGGAGCGTCACCGACTTCACCGTGCGCACGCCCTCCGGCAGACCGCGCAGCGCGAACGACACCAGGCGGGCCCCGAAGCTGTGCCCGACGAGGTGCACACGTACCTTCGGCGCCGTCCGGGCGAGCTGCCCGAGCAGCCGCCCCAGCCCCCGCTCGCCGACCGTCCCCGCCCGGCGTTTCATCGCGAAGTACGTGGCCTGGCGCAGGAGTTCATGAGCGCCGTCCCAGGCCTGGGGCGGGGTGACGGCGGCCCCGGTCATCACCCCCGCGGTCTCGACCTCCGCCAGTGCCGCCGCGAAGTCCGCGCACACCGTCACCGCGTCCCCGCACAGCATCCCGGGCGTGCCCTCCGGCACCCCCTCCGCGATCGTGTCCGCGGTGAACGCGCCCTGCGGCCCCTGCGGCGGCACCTCCACCAGCAGCCGTACGAGCCGCCCGAACTCCTCCAACGAGGCACCCTCGTCCGGGCGTTGGTCGAGCAGCCGCGCCAGTTGTTCGACGACGGTGGCCCGTCCGGGGAAGACCTCGAGGAGCGCGTGCCGGGTGTGCTTGTCCAGCGCGGGACGGCTGGGCGCCACGGCAGGGACCGGCTTGAAGTCCGGGATCGGCTCGTCCGAGAACCGCATCGAGGGCCACAGCACCCCCACGTACCCCAGCTTCGCCTTCGGCGCGAGCGTCGGGAAGGGAGCGAGGAAGCGACTGTAGAGCCGGGTCGCGCCGGACCGGTCGCTGTTCCAGCCGTGCGCGAAGACGACCAGATCCACGACCCCGCGCCTGCCGACCCCCTCCAGCAGGCGGTCCCGCTGACCGGTGTCCACGTCCCCGTCCGCGTCGAAGGTCAGCTCCCAGTAGGGAGTCACGCTCATTTCCGGATCCGCCATGACGAGCCCCCTTCGGCCCCCGTTGGAGATGCGCTCAGGCGCATGGTCCTGCCAACGGCGACGGATGGCCATACGTCACGTACGTATGCCCTCGCTACCGGCGGGGCGGCTACCGGCTGGGCGGCTACCGGTACAGCAGGTACTCCGCGCGCACCGCGCGGAACGCGGCCAGTTCCTCCTGCCAGCCCGCCACGACCTCGTCCGTGTCCGCACCCGCGTCGATCATCGTCCGCACCCGCGCCGACCCGGTCAGCTTGTCGATCCAGTTGTCCGGACGCCAGGCGAAGCCGCTCCACACCTTCCTGGCGGTGACGAGGAGACCGATCCCGGTGCGCACGGGGTCGTACGCCGCCCGGTCGTGGACATGGATCTGCACACCCCCGATGGTCTTGCCCTGGAACTTGGAGAACGTCGGCGCGAAGTACGCCTCCCTGAAGTGGGCGCCCGGCAGCCCGAGCTCGTTCACCGCTTCCGCCCACCGCCGGTCCACGCCGTCCGCGCCGAGCAGTTCGAAAGGCCGCGTGGTGCCGCGCCCCTCCGACAGGTTCGTCCCCTCGAAGAGACAGGTCCCGGAGTACACGAGCGCCGTGTCCGGCGTCGGCATGTTCGGGCTCGGCGGCACCCAGGGCAGCCCCGAGTCGTCGTAGAACCGCGACCGCTTCCACCCCGACATCAGCACGGTCTCCAGCGGTACGGGCGTGGTGAGGAACTCCCCGTTGAACAACCGCGCCAGCTCCGCCACCGTCATCCCGTGCGCCTGCGAGACGGGCTGCCGCCCGACGAACGTCGCGAACTCCTTGTGCAGGACGGGCCCTTGGGCGCTGCGCCCGGTCACCGGGTTCGGCCGGTCGAGCACAACGAACCGCTTCCCGGCCGACTGGGCGGCCTCCATGCAGTCGTACAGCGTCCAGATGTACGTGTAGAAGCGGGCGCCGACGTCCTGGATGTCGAAGACGACCGTGTCCACTCCGGAGGCGGTGAAGATGTCCGCGAGGGCCCGGCCGCTCTTGAGGTAGGTGTCGTAGACGGGCAGTCCCGTCGCCGGGTCGTCGTGGCGGCCCTCGGAGCCGCCGGCCTGGGCGGTGCCCCGGAAGCCGTGCTCGGGGCCGAAGACGGCCCTGAGGTCCACGCGGTCGTCGACGTGCATCACGTCGACGATGTGGCGGGCCTCTCCGGTGACGCCGGTGGGGTTGGTGACGATGCCGACTTTCTGGCCGCCGAGAAGCTTGTAGCCGTCCTGTGCGAGGCGCTCGAAGCCGGTGCGGAGCCGTTGCCCCGGGCGGGCCGCCTCGGCCGGGGGAGCGGCGGTGAGGCCGGCTGTGGCGGCGGTGGAGGCGGTCACCGCGGTGGAGGCGGCGAGGAACGTGCGGCGGGAGAGGCGCATGGGGGTGACCTCCGGATCGCGGGTGCGGGAAGCGGCGTACAGGCAAGCTAAGCGCTTCCGCGGGTGGTTTGTAATCCGCGGCGCGGTTGTGGCTGGTCGCGCGGTCGCCCCCGCACCCATGAAAAGCCGGTGGCACCCTTCTCGGCGACATACCGACCGGTTAGTCTGGGCGCGGAGTGAGTCGATCGTGGTACGTCGTGTCGAAGGAGACCGGTCGTGGATGTCGTACGTGGTGCGGGAGTCGTCGTCACAGGGGCCGGGGGTGGGATCGGGGCGGCCCTGGCCCGGCGGTTCGCGGCCGAGGGTGCCCGGGTCGTGGTGAACGACCTCGACGGCGACCGGGCGAAGGCCGTGGCCGACGAGATCGGCGGGATCCCCGTCCCCGGGGACGCCTCGGCGATCGTCTCCACGGCGCGTGACGCGCTGGGCGGGACCGTGGACGTGTACTGCGCGAACGCCGGGCTCGCCTCGGGAGGGACGGAAGCGGCCGACGAGAAGGTCTGGGCGCTCGCCTGGGACGTGAACGTGATGGCGCATGTGCGGGCGGCGCACGAACTGCTGCCGGCGTGGCTGGAGCGGGGCAGCGGGCGTTTCGTCTCCACGGTCTCGGCGGCGGGCCTGCTGACGATGATCGGCGCGGCCCCCTACAGCGTCACCAAGCACGGGGCGTACGCCTTCGCCGAATGGTTGTCCCTCACCTACCGGCACCGGGGCGTCAAGGTCCACGCGATCTGCCCGCAGGGAGTGCGCACCGACATGCTCACCGCCTCCGGCAGCGCGGGCGACCTGGTGCTCGCACCGACCGCGATCGACCCGGAGGACGTGGCCGACGCGCTCTTCGAAGGCATGGAGAAGGACCGTTTCCTGATCCTGCCGCACCCCGAGGTGGCAGGTTTCTACCAGGCGCGGGCCGCCGACCCCGACCGCTGGCTGACGAACATGAACCACATCCAGCAGAAGTGGGAGACGACCGGCTGATCGCCCTGCCCGGCGGACGGGGGACCGAGAATGCGATGATCCTCCGACGGGAGCGCCCGATTCCGGCCGGATGGAACCGATCGGCGCCGGCGGACGACCAGTAGGCGACAACAGAACCTCGGAAGGCAGGTGGCGGCAGTGCCCAGGACGACGGACGGTGACGGTACTCCCGTCCCGCAGCGGCTGCTGGCCGCCGCCACCCGGCTCTTCGCCGAGCAGGGCTACGATCGCACCTCCGTGCAGGAGATCGTCGAGGCGGCCGGTGTCACCAAGGGCGCGCTGTACCACTACTTCGGCTCCAAGGACGACCTGCTGCACGAGGTGTACGCGCGTGTGCTGCGCATCCAGCAGGAGCGGCTGGACGCGTTCGCGGACGCCGACGCGCCGGTGGAGGAGCGGCTGCGGGGGGCCGCCGCGGACGTCGTCGTCACCACGATCGACAACCTCGACGACGCGATGATCTTCTTCCGCTCCATGCACCATCTGAGCCCAGAGAAGAACAAGCAGGTCCGCGCGGAACGCCGCCGCTACCACGAACGCTTCCGCGCGCTCATCGAAGAGGGCCAGGAGTCGGGCGTCTTCTCCAAGGCGACCCCGGCCGACCTGGTCGTCGACTACCACTTCGGCTCGGTCCACCACCTGTCGACCTGGTACCGCCCGGGCGGCCCGATGACCCCCCAGGAGGTCGCGGACCATTTGGCGGACCTGCTGCTGCGCGCGCTGCGGCCGTAGGGGTGCGTTCAGGTCCTGGGCGCCCAATAGCTCGGGGGTGCCTGTGGGTTGGCGGGTGCGGGTGCGTGGGGGCTGGTCGCGCAGTTCCCCGCGCCCCTCAAAAAGCAGGGGCTGCGCCCCGTGCTTTTTGCCCTGAGGGCCGGAGGCCCGAAAGGGGCGCGGGGAACTGCGCGAGAAGCCCCACGCACCCGCACCCGCCGACGAAACGCGCATCCCCGAGCTATAAGGCGCCCGGCCTCACACGTACCGCTTCAGCTCCCGCCGAGCCAACGACCGCTGATGCACCTCGTCCGGCCCGTCCGCGATCATCAGCGTCCGCGCCCCCGCGTACAGCTCGGCCAGCGGGAAGTCCTGACTCACACCCCCCGCACCGTGCAACTGGATCGCCCGGTCGATGATGTCCACGACCGTCCGAGGCGTCGCGATCTTGATCGCCTGGATCTCGGTGTGGGCACCCTTGTTGCCCACCGTGTCCATCATCCACGCCGTCTTCAGCACGAGCAGCCGCAACTGCTCCACGGCGACCCGCGCGTCGGCGATCCAGTTGTGCACGACCCCCTGCTGGGCCAGCGCCCTGCCGAAGGCCTCGCGCGCCACCGCCCGCCGGCACATCAGCTCGATCGCCCGCTCGGCCATCCCGATGAGCCTCATGCAGTGGTGGATACGGCCGGGGCCGAGCCGCGCCTGCGCGATGGCGAAACCGCCGCCCTCCTCGCCGATCAGGTTCGACGTCGGCACCCGCGCACCGTCGAAGATCACCTCGGCGTGGCCGCCGTGGTAGTGGTCCTCGTACCCGAAGACCCGCATCGCCCGCTTCACCGTGACACCCGGAGTGTCACGCGGGACGAGGACCATCGACTGCTGACGACGGACATCGGCCGCACCCGGATCCGTCTTGCCCATCACGATGAAGATCTGGCAGTCCGGGTTCATGGCCCCGGAGATGTACCACTTGCGGCCGTTGACGACGTACTCGTCCGTGCCGTCGGGGGCTCGCTCGATCAGCGTGGTGATGTTGGTGGCGTCCGACGAGGCCACCTCCGGCTCGGTCATCGCGAAGGCCGACCGGATCTCACCGGCGAGCAGCGGCTGAAGCCACTGCTTCTTCTGCGCCTCGTCGCCGAACTGGGTCAGCACCTCCATGTTGCCCGTGTCGGGCGCCGCGCAGTTCAGCGCGGTCGGCGCCAGCTGCGGGGACCGCCCGGTGATCTCGGCGAGCGGCGCGTACTGGAGGTTGGTGAGCCCGGCACCGTACTCGGAGTCGGGCAGGAAGAGGTTCCACAGGCCCTGCCTGCGGGCCTCGGCCTTCAGCTCCTCCACCACGGCCGGTGTGTCCCACGGCGAGGCGAGCTCGGCCCGCTGCTCCTCGGCCACGGCTTCCGCCGGGTAGACGTACTCGTCCATGAAGGCGAGGAGCCTGGCGCGCAGCTCCTCCGTACGGGCGTCGAATGCGAAGTCCATGCTGGGTCAGCCTTCCTGGGTGCCGGCGCGGAGAGTCGTCAGGCCGTGTTCGATGAAGACGGGGACCAGGTCGCCGATGCGGTCGAAGCCGCGGCCGACCGTCTGGCCGAGTGTGTACCGGTAGTGGATGCCCTCAAGGATCACGGCGAGCTTGAACCACGCGAACGCCGTGTACCAGGACACCGAGGAGACGTCCCGGCCCGAGCGCGCCGCGTACCGCTCGACGATCTCGGCCGGATCGGGGTGCCCGGCGGCCGCCGCGGTCGTGGAGACGGGCGAGTCGGGCATGGCGAGCGGCACGCTGTACATCACCAGCAGGCCCAGGTCGGTGAGCGGATCGCCGAGCGTGGACATCTCCCAGTCGAGGATGGCCTTGATCCGGTCGTCGTCGCCCAGCAGTACGTTGTCGAGCCGGTAGTCGCCGTGCACGACCGTGGGGGCGGGGGAGTGCGGCAGCTGTCGCCCGAGGGCCGCGTGCAGCTCGTCGATGCCGGTCAGCTCGCGGTTGCGGGACGCGTCCAACTGCTTGCCCCAGCGCCGCAGTTGCCGGTCCAGGAAGCCCTCCGGGCGCCCGAAGTCGGCGAGGCCCACCTCGGCCGGGTCCACCGCGTGCAGTTCGACCAGGGTGTCGACCAGGCCCAGCACGGCGGCCCGGGTGCGCTCCGGGCCCAGCGGGGCCAGCTGCTCGGCGGTGCGGTACGGGGTGCCCTCGACGAAGTCCATGACGTAGAAGGGCGCGCCGAGCACCTCCTCGTCCTCGCAGAGCAGCACAGGACGCGGCACGGGCACGTCCGTCGGGTGCAGTGCGCTGATCACACGGTGCTCGCGCCTCATGTCGTGCGCGGTCGCGAGCACATGGCCCAGCGGCGGCCGCCGTACGACCCACTTGGCGGTGCCGTCCGTGACCTCGTACGTCAGGTTCGACCGCCCGCCCTCGATCAGCCGGCCGGTGAGCGGGCCGCCCACGAGTCCGGGCCGCTCGGCGTCGAGCAGGGCGCGGAGCCGGTCGGGATCGAGACCTGGCGGGTGGTCTGGGTGCATCATCGCTCCTACGCGCGGTTTACCGGGACCCGACTCATGATGCCGACCGGTCGGTATGTCGTCCAGTGGGCAACGCCAAAGTGATCGGAGTCTCGACGGGATCCGGCCGGACGAGGCCGGATCCCGCAACGGCCGCCACGGGCTGCCGCGCGCGCCGTGTCACGCGTGGCAGGTCATCATCTCCCCGCCGTTGATGGTCGCCATGTCCATGAACCCGGCGAACGGGTCCACGCCCTCACCCTCGGGGTGCCCGTCCAGCTCGGCGTAGGCCCGGTGCAGGTTCGCCACCAGCCGCTCGCTCTCCGGCAGCGCCGCGTACTCCCCGAGATCGGTCTTCCGCGCCGCCTCCAGCGGGGTGAGCCCCGCCGCGTGCGACTTCTCGGCGACCTCGGCCACGAACCGCATGTACCGCTCCGCCTTGTCGAACGCCGACGGGTCGGTCACCGGCCCGTGCCCCGGTACGACGGTCTCGGCGCCCAGCTCGCGCAGCAGCGCCAGCGCCCGCAGCGAACCGCTCAGCGAGCCCATCAGGAAGAACGGCGTACCGCCCTCGAAGACGAGGTCCCCCGCGAACAGCACCCGCCGGTGCGGCAGCCAGACCACCGAGTCGCCGACCGTGTGCGAGATGCCGGGGTGGATGACCTGGGCCTCGATGTCGCCGACGTGGACGGTCATCCGGTCGTCGTACGTCAGGTCCGCGCCCTGGATGGCGACGTCCCCGAAGTCGGTCTGCGGCCACAGCAGATGGAGGTGCTGCCCGCCGGCCAGGGCCTCGCGGCGGCAGGCCGAGTGCGAGACGAGGGTGGCGGCCGGCGTGAAGAAGCCGTTGCCGTAGGTGTGGTCCCCGTGGTGGTGGGTGTTGACGAGGAAGCGGGGCCTCGGGACGCCGGTGGCGTCGAGCGCGGCGCCCAGTGCGCGGGTCCGGCGCTCCGTCGCCGCCGTGTCCACGAGCAGGGTCGTGGTCCCGTCGCTCACGAAGCCGGAGTTGTTCAGACACCACCCGCCGTCGGGCTGCACATACGCGTACACATCGCTCGCCAACTCGACGGTGTACGGCTCTCCTGCGGTCATGCTGACCCCTTCATCCCCGGATTCGTCGCCACCTGGTGGTCAGAGCCTGCCAGTCGGCGACGATCCGGTGGAATCCGGGGTGGACGGAAACGGCGCGGGCGGTGGTGCTACCGCCCGCCGCCGGCCCTCAGTGGTCGTCCCAGTGGCCGTCGTGCGCGGCGTGCCGGTGACCGTCATGCACATAGTCCACGTGGTCCCCGTGTGTGACCGCCCGGTGCCCGCAGTCCTCGCCGTGCTCGTGGGCGTGTGCGTCGTGCGCGGTGTGCCCGCTCGGCTCGCACTCGTCCCAGTGCCCGGAGTGCTCACGGTGCAGATGGCCGTCGTGCGCGTAGTCGGTGTGGTCGCCGTGCGGCACCGCGGTGTGTCCGCAGGCCGGGCCGTGGGCGTGGTCGTGGACGGGGTGTTCCTGGTGCAGGGTGGTCATCGTGCTCACCTTCGGTGGTGCGGGGGTGACATATCCAGGCTAGTCACAGAAACCCCAGTTGTTCCTTTTGGAAACCCCATGCGCGTGCCAAGGCCTGCCCCTGCTTCGGTCTGCTCGCTCGCGCGTCAGAACACCAGCGCCGCGCCGCACACCGCGAGGGCGACCGTGCACAGGACCGCCGCCGCGGCCGTCCGGGGTGCGAGGGCGGGCGGGCGAGCGGTCGCGAGGGCGCGGATACGGCGGTGGGCGAGTGCCAGGAAGCCCAGCCAGAGCACCGCGCACAGGGCGGCGGCCACCACCCCGGCCGTCGAAGGCCCCCCGTGCAGCGCGGACTTCGCGGCGAGCACGGCGATCACGGCGCCCGTGAGGGTCGTACGCCGCCACGCGAGCCGGGTGCGCTCGGGTTGGAGGCCGGGGTCACGGTCGGGAGGGCCGTCGTGCGCCGGGGGTGGTGCCGGCGGCGTGGGCGGTCCCGGGGGCGTGGGCGGTCCCGGGGGCGCGGGGCTCACCCCTCCCACCCGAGCAGGACGACCGCGACCATGGCGACGGCGACGACGGCGACGACCAGGCTGAGCAGCGCCGGGAAGCGGGACACCGGCAGATCCTCCCCGCGCCGCATCGCCCGCTCGCAGCGCACCCAGTGGTTGACCGCGCGCAACGCGCACAGCACCCCGGCGGCCAGCAGGGCGAGGGCGAGGCCGACGCGCCAGCCCCAGCGGAGGTCCGGCAGGAACTGGTCCACCGCGAAACCGCCGCCGACGAGCGCGAGCGAGGTGCGCAGCCAGGCCAGGAACGTCCGCTCGTTGGCCAGGGAGAACCGATAGTCCGGCGTCCGGCCGTCCTTCCGGACTTCCCCGGGGACGAACCACAGCCGGACGTTTCGTACAAATTCGATCACGCGCAGGACATTACCGGTCGGCTTCGGGGCGCAGGTCGCCCTCCCCGTGCCTCACCCCTCGGTCCCGTGTGCCCTCAGCCGCTCGTAGGCCGCCAGCCCGTCCGGCACCCACTCCCACTCGCCCAGCCGCCGCTCCACCTCGGCCTCCGTCAGGAACCCGTGCCAGGCGACCTCCTCCGCCTGCGGGTTCACCGGCAGCGCGCAGCGGACCTCGTACACGGCCGACCACCACGTCCGTCCGGCGCCGTCGTCGTACAGGAACTTGAAGAGCGGGGCGGGCCGGGGCAGCCCGGAGACGCCCAGTTCCTCCTCGGCCTCGCGGAGCGCCGCGGCGTCGTAGGACTCGCCCGCCCCGACGACCCCGCCCACGAACATGTCGTACAGCGACGGGAAGATCAGCTTCGTCGCCGTACGACGATGCACGAAGATCCGCCCCTCGGCGTCCCGCGCCAGCACGAACACGGCCCGATGACGCATCCCGCGCGCGTACACCTCCCCACGCGGGGCCTGCCCGATGACCTGGTCGCTCTCGTCCACGATGTCGAGGATCTCGTCGGCGGCGCTCATGGCCCCATCCAAGCAGGGGAGTGCGCCGAGCGTGTGGCCCGGCCGCGAGGTGAAGAGCCGGGGGCGCAGCCCCGGCTTTTGAGGGGCGCGGGGAACTGCGCGAGAAGCCCCACTCAGCCGCACCCGCCACGCCACCCGTATCCCCGAGCTCTCCCGCGTCCCCGGGCTTTTGAGGGGCGCGGGGAACTGCGCGAGAAGCCCCACTCAGCCGCACCCGCCACGCCACCCGTATCCCCGAGCTCTCCCGCGTCCCCCCGGCGGAGCCACCCCGCACTCGCCACGCCACCCGTATCCCCGAGCTCTCCCGCGTCCCCCCGGCGGAGCCACCCCGCACTCGCTACGCCACCCGCAACCCCCGAGCTCTCCCGCGTCCCCCGGCGGAGCCACCCCGCACTCGCTACGCCACCCCCACCCCCGCCCTCTCCCGCGTCCCCCCGGCGGAGCCGCACGGCATGGCCGGATGCATGCCGAGCAGCACCACCCCGACGACGACCCCCGCCAGCCCGGCCGCCTCCCACGCGAGCGCCCCCGCGTCCATCCGCAGCCGGTCCCCCAGGAACCCCACCCCGCACACGATCCCCGCCAGCGGCTGCGCGGCGGTCAGCGCGGGCAGCGACATCCGCAGCGGCGCCGTCTCGAACGCGCTCTGCACGAGCAGCAGCCCGGTCACCCCGAGAAGCACCACCCCGTACGGCTGCCATGTGGTGAACAGCCCGCCCCACCCGGCCTCGGCGAACCGCTGCCCGCTGACCCGGGTGAGCGCGTCCTGGACGCCGTAGAGCAGCCCGGCCGCGACCGCCAGGAGCACCGGCGCGGCGCTGAGCCGGGACCGCTTCGCGTACGCCGTGAGCAGGAGCGCGAGCCCCAGCATGACGCCGATGATCAGCCACTGCCGGACCGGGCCGCCGACCGCCGCACCGCCCTCCGGGCGCCCCGCGACGATGAAGGCGGTGACACCGCCCGCGAGCAGCACCAGCCCCGCCCAGCCCTGGCGGCCCAGCGGCTGCCGGGTCTGCCGGCGGGAGAGGGCGAGCGCGAAGAGGAGGTTGGTGGCGAGGAGCGGTTCCACGAGGGTCACCTCGCCGTGGCTGAGCGCGACCGCGCCGAGGGCCATGCCGCACACCATCAGCCCGATCCCGCCGAGCCAGCGCGGCACACGGATCAGGTCGAGGAGCAGCCGGGGCGAGAGGAAGTCGCCCAGCGGGGCGTGCGCGGCGGCCTGCTGCTGGAGCACGAAACCGAAGCCCAGACAGCAGGCGGCGCCCACGGCGAGGATCAGGACGAGAACCGACACGCTGGATACCTCGGATGATCGACAGGGGACATAACGGACAAGATGTCTGTCCACGGGACTCTAGCCACTTCGCCATGGGCTGTCCGTAAGAGGAGACACATCCGGGCAGTTGACTAGGTCACTTCCGTGCCGAAGGATCTGATGCCACAAAGCTGCTGACCGGCCAGTAACAAAGCGGGGGTCGTGCCTGGCCTGCTTCGGCACGCTCCCGCTGGCCTGACCCGTTCCCGAGAGGACGTCCTCCATGTCGTACGACGCAGATGTGATCGTGATCGGGGCGGGCCTCGCCGGGCTCGCGGCGACCGCGGAGCTCGTCGACGCCGGTCGCAAGGTGATCCTCCTCGACCAGGAGCCGGAGCAGTCGATCGGCGGCCAGGCGCACTGGTCCTTCGGCGGACTCTTCTTCGTCGACTCGCCCGAGCAACGCCGTCTGCGGATCAAGGACAGCCACGCCCTCGCCCTCCAGGACTGGATGGGCACGGCCGCCTTCGACCGCGAGGAGGACCACTGGCCGCGCAAGTGGGCCGAGGCGTACGTCGACTTCGCGGCCGGTGAGAAGCGGTCCTGGCTGTACCGGCAGGGCGTCCGGTTCTTCCCGGTGGTCGGCTGGGCCGAGCGCGGCGGCTACGACGCCAACGGGCACGGCAACTCCGTCCCCCGCTTCCACATCACCTGGGGCACCGGCCCCGGGCTCGTCGCGCCGTTCGAGCGGCGGGTGCGGGACGGTGTGGCGCGGGGGCTGGTCCAGCTGAAGTTCCGGCACCGCGTGACCGGGCTTTCCCGCAGCGCCGGGGCCGTGGACACCGTCACCGGCGAGATCCTCGAGCCCTCGAAGATCGAACGCGGCCAGGCCAGCAGCCGCAACGTCACCGGCGCCTTCGAACTGAAGGCCCAGGCCGTGATCGTCACCTCCGGCGGCATCGGCGGCAACCACGACCTCGTCCGCGCCAACTGGCCCGAGCGCCTCGGCAACCCCCCGGAAAAGATGATCTCCGGCGTGCCCGCGCACGTCGACGGCAAGATGCTCGCCATCGCCGAGGAGACGGGCGCGCACCTCATCAACCGCGACCGCATGTGGCACTACACCGAGGGCATCCAGAACTGGAACCCCATCTGGGAGAACCACGGCATCCGCGTCCTGCCCGGCCCGTCCTCGCTCTGGCTGGACGCCCGTGGCAAGCGGCTCCCGGTCCCGCTGTTCCCCGGCTTCGACACCCTCGGCACGCTGGAACACATCATGAGGACCGGCTACGACTACACGTGGTTCGTGCTCGACCAGAAGATCATCGGCAAGGAGTTCGCGCTCTCCGGCTCCGAGCAGAACCCCGACCTGACCGGCAAGTCCATCAAGGACGTGTTCATCCGGGCCCGTGCGGACGTCCCCGGCCCGGTGAAGGCCTTCATGGACCACGGCGTCGACTTCGTCGTGGAGAAGGACCTCGGCTCCCTGGTCCGGGGCATGAACGCGCTCACCAAGGAACCGCTGATCGACGAGGCCGAACTGCGCCGCGAGATCGTCTCCCGGGACCGCGAGGTCGCCAACCCCTTCACCAAGGACCTCCAGGTCATGGCGATCCGGGGCGCCCGCAACTACCTCGGCGACAAGCTCATCCGCACCGCCACCCCGCACCGCATCCTCGACCCCAAGGCGGGTCCGCTGATCGCCGTCCGCCTCAACATCCTGACCCGCAAGACCCTCGGCGGCCTGGAGACCGACCTCTCCTCCCGCGTCCTCACCGAGGGCGGCGACCCGCTGGAGGGCGTGTACGCGGCCGGCGAGGCGGCCGGCTTCGGCGGCGGTGGCGTCCACGGCTACCGCTCCCTGGAGGGCACGTTCCTCGGCGGCTGTCTGTTCTCCGGTCGTACGGCGGGTCGGGCGGCGGCGAAGGCGGTCCGCTGACCCGAGCGGTGCGACCACCCCGAGGGGCCGGTGGTCACGGAATTCTGCCGGTGGTCACGGAATTCTGACGGAACTCTGACGGACATCCGCGATCCCTGGCCCGACAGGGGTGGCGGATGTTCGAATCAGTGGGTGAACCCTGAACATCCCGAAGCGAGGGAAGCACCGCCGGACCACCCCGACGAGGGGGAACCGGAGCGCGGCGCCCCCATCGGCCGCCGCGTCCTTCTCGGCACCCTCGGACTCGGTGCCCTCGGCGTGGTCGCCGCGCCCGTCCTCCAGCGTGGCATGGAGGCGTTCCTCGGCGAGGCCGCCCAGAAGGACCCCACCGGCCTGACCGGCCTGCTCCCCAACGGCGGCGGCTTCCGCTACTACTCGGTGACGTCGTCCGTCCCCCGCAAGACCGCGAAGAACTACCGCCTCACCGTCGGCGGCCTGGTCGACAAGCCGGCGTCGTACACCCTCGCCGACCTGCGGGCACTCCCACAGACCCGGATGGTCAAGGACGTCCAGTGCGTCACGGGCTGGCGCGTCCCGGACACCCCGTTCGAGGGCGTACGCCTCTCCGTACTGCTCGACGCGGCCGGGGTGCGCTCCTCGGCGGGCGCGGTCCGCTTCACCTGCTTCGACGGGGCGTACAGCGAGAGCCTCACCCTGGAGCAGGCCCGCCGCGCGGACGTCCTGGTGGCCCTGCGCATGCAGGACAAGGACATCAGCCACAACCACGGCGGCCCGGTGCGGTTGTATGTCGCCCCCATGTACTTCTACAAGTCGGCCAAGTGGCTCTCCGGCATCGAGGTCACGGAGAAGGTCGAGCCCGGCTACTGGGAGGAGCGGGGCTACGACATCGACGCGTGGGTGGGCCGATCGAACGGGCGGGACGATGAACCAACGACTTGAGACGCCACCGGTCCGGGCCGAGCCCCGTGTCCGGCGCTTCACCCCCGCCGAACGCTGGATCCACCGCACGACGGCCGCGCTGATGGGCATCTGCGTGGCGACGGCGGCCTGTCTCTACCTCCCCGCCCTCGCCGAACTGGTCGGCCGCCGGGCCCTGGTGGTGACGGTCCACAAGTGGGCCGGCCTGCTGCTGCCGCTCCCGGTCCTGGCGGGCCTGGTCTCCCACGCCTTCCGCGCGGACGTCGGCCGTCTGAACCGCTGGGGCCCGCACGACCGCCTCTGGCTCCGCGCCGCCCGCCGCCGCGCACCCGGCCCGCGCCCCGCCGCCAAGTTCAACGCCGGCCAGAAGCTCTACGCCGCCTGGATCGCCGGCGCCACCCTCGTGATGCTCGCCACGGGCCTGATGATGTGGTTCACCCACCTCACCCCCCTGATGTGGCGCACCAGCGCGACCTTCGTCCACGACTGGCTGGCGTTGACGATCGGCATCGTCCTGGCCGGCCACATCGGCATGGCCCTGGGGGATCCGGAGTCCCGACGCGGCCTCCGCACGGGCCTGGTGAGCAGAGCTTGGGCAGACCGCGAACACCCCCTGTGGCGGCCGTAACACGAAGCCGCCCACCAGCCACCCGGTGAGCGCCCGGCCGGGAGCCGCACCAGGACCGCCGCCCGGCCACCCCCGGCTGAGCACCAGGCGGAAGCGCTGGCTCCGTCCCTCAGGCTCTCCTGAAACCCTGGCGGCGGAGACCCGGCCCGGTGGGCGCCCGCTGGGCGCCCGGCTGCCACCGCTGCCCGGCTGAGCGGCAGGCGGAAGCGCCGGCTTCGTGCCTCGGGCTGTCCTGAAATCCTGGCCCCCAGGCCGGCCCCTCTGCTCGCCCGCCAGCCCTAGATCACCAGCGACAACAGCAGCACGATCGCCCCCGCGACCACCGAGATGATCGTCTCCATCACCGACCAGGTCTTGATGGTCTGGCCGACGCTCATGCCGAAGTACTCCTTCACCATCCAGAACCCGGCGTCGTTGACGTGGCTGAAGAAGAGCGAGCCGGCGCCGATGGCCAGGACGAGGAGGGCCGTGTGGGTCGTCGACATGTCCGCGGCGAGCGGCGCCACTAGCCCCGCCGCCGAGATCGTGGCGACCGTCGCCGATCCCGTCGCCAGCCGGATCGCCACCGCGATCAGCCAGGCCAGGACGAGCGCGGGGATCGACCAGTCCTCGGAGATCTCAAGGATCATCTGCCCGACCCCGGAGTCGATCAACGTCTGCTTGAACCCGCCACCGGCACCGACGATCAGCAGGATGCCCGCGATCGGCGCGAGGGACGTCTCGACCGTGGACGACAGCCGCCCCTTGCTGAACCCGGCCGCCCGGCCGAGCGTGAACATGCCCACGAGCACCGCCGCGAGCAGCGCGATCAGCGGTGAGCCGACCACGTCGAAGACCCGCTGCACCATGTTCTCGGGATCGTCCACGACGATGTCCACGAGCGCCTTGGCCAGCATCAGCACCACCGGCAGCAGCACGGTCGCGATGGTCGCGCCGAACCCGGGCCGCTTCTCCAGCTCCTCCGTGGCCCGCACAGGGATCATCCGCTCGGGCACCGGAACGTCCACCCAGCGCGCCGCGTACTTCGAGAACAGCGGCCCGGCGATGACCACGGTCGGTATCGCGACGACCAGCCCCAGCGCCAGCGTCACGCCCAGGTTGGCCTTCACCGCGTCGATCGCGACCAGCGGACCGGGGTGCGGCGGGATCAGCCCGTGCATGACGGACAGGCCGGCGAGGGCCGGGATGCCGATGCGCATCAGCGAGTAGTTCCCGCGCTTGGCGACCATCAGCACCACCGGGATCAGCAGCACGATCCCGACCTCGAAGAACAACGGCAGCCCGATCACGGAGGCGATCAGCACCATCGCCCACGGCATCGCCCGCCCGCCGGCCCTCGCCAGAATCGTGTCGACGATCTGGTCGGCGCCCCCGGAGTCCGCCAGCAGCTTCCCGAGGATCGCACCCAGCGCGATGAGGACACCCACCCCGGCCACGGTGGACCCGAGCCCGGTGGTGAAGCTGGTGATCGCCTTGTCCAGCGGCGCCCCGGCGAACGCGCCGAGCGCGAGCGAGCCGATGGTCAGCGCCAGGAAGGCGTGCACCTTGAACCTGGTGATGAGTACGACGATGACGGCGATGCCCGCCAGTACGGCGATGCCCAGATGAGCGTGTCCCGCCGAGGTGATCGGCTCGACGGGATCCGCTGCCAGCAGCTCGACATTGAGTCTGGTCACGGTGAAGGAATCCTTGTGGGGAGGGGAGGGGAGGGGAGGGGAGGGGCAGGGAAGGCAGAGGGAAGACGCGGAGGGTCCGACGACGCCTACGGGGACGTCTACGACGACGTCAGGTCGAACTCCCGCAGCGCGGCGACCGCCCGCCCGGCGATCTCCTCGGGCTCGCCCGAGACGTCGACCGCGACGCCCGCCTCGTCAGCCTCCAGCGGCTGCAGCGTGGCGAACTGCGAGTCGAGCAGCGCCGTCGGCATGAAGTGCCCCTGCCGATGCGACATCCGGTCCTCGATGAGCGCACGGTCGCCGACGAGGTGCACGAAGACGAGCCCGGGCGCGGCCGCCCGCAACCGGTCCCGGTAGGCGCGCTTGAGCGCCGAGCAGCTGACCACACCGCCGAGTCCGGTCCGGTCGTGGGCCCACGCGCCGATGGCGTCCAGCCACGGCCCCCGGTCCGCGTCGTCCAGCGGTGTCCCGGCCGACATCTTGGCGATGTTGGCCAGGGGATGGAAGTCGTCGCCCTCGGCGTACGGAACGCCGAGCCGGGCCGCGAGCAGGGGACCGATGGTGGTCTTCCCGGTGCCTGCCACGCCCATCACCACGACGACATGGGGGGTACGCATCGCTACCTCACCGTCTTCGTCGACATCCGAGACGTCACCTGACGTCGACGACACTGAAACTCATTAGATACGATGAATTCAAGCCCCTGACCCAAATAAATCTGACTTTTTCTCGGCTCCCCCATCCTCGTACCCTGATCCCCATGACCACACCGGGCCGGGGGCTGCACGGCCGAGTACTGGAGACCCTCGGACCGGCGATCACGGCGGGCGAGTACCCGCCGGGGAGCGTGCTGCGCACGGACGAACTCGCCCAGACCTTCGAGGTGTCCCGCTCGGTGATGCGCGAGGCGGTCCGCGTACTGGAGTCCATGCACCTGGTCGAGTCCCGCCGCCGGGTCGGCGTGATCGTCCGCCCGTCCGTCGAGTGGAACGTCTACGACCCCCAGGTCATCCGCTGGCGGCTGGCCGGCGCCGACCGCCCCCGGCAACTGCGCTCCCTCACGGTCCTGCGCTCGGCCGTCGAACCGATCGCGGCGGGCCTCGCCGCCCACAACGCCACGGCCGAGCAGTGCGCCGAACTCACCGAGTGCGCGATCGGCATGGTCGCCCACTCACGCGGCCACAAGCTGGAGGGCTACCTCCACCACGACGTCGCCTTCCACCGCCTGATCCTCAACGCCTCCGGCAACGAGATGTTCGCCCGCCTCGGCGACGTCGTCGAGGAGGTCCTCGCCGGTCGTACCCACCACGCCGTCATGTTCGACGACCCCGACCCCGCCGCCGTGACCCTCCACGTCCAGGTGGCCGAGGCGATCCGGGAACACGACGCCCCCCGGGCCGAACGACTCACCCGGGAAATCACCGTGGGCGCCCTCCAGGAACTGGACATCCTGGCCCCCAACGGCCACTCCTCGGCCTCCGGCTGACCGGGGGTCCTCCGGAGAGGGGCCCTACTCCAGGAACTCCCCGTCCACATAGACCCAGGCCCCGTCCACCCGCTCGAACCGGCTGCGCTCATGCATCGAGCCGCCCCGGTACGAGGCGCGGAAGGTGACCGTGCCGGTGGTGTGGAAGGCCGTGCCGTCGCGGGTGTCGAGGATGTCGAGGCCGGTCCAGCGCATGGTCGTGTCGAAGTCGACGGTGGACGGCCGGGTCCGGGGATGCCAGGTCCGCAGCAGGTAGGCCTCGTCGCGCACGACGAAGGCGCTGTAGCGCGACCGCATCAGCGCCTCGGCGGTCGGCGCGGCGGCGGTGCCGGAGTGGAAACGGCCGCAGCAGGCCTCGTACGCCGCGGGGAGGCCGCACGGGCAGGTGCGAGGGGCCTGGGAGGAGGCTCGCGAGGAACCCGTCGAAGAGCCCTTCACCGAGCTCTTCACCGAACTCTTCGACCTGGCCTTGGAACCGCTGCGGCGCGACGACATGACAGCCATTGTGCCCGCCCCCGCCCGGACCCTACGCGGACCCCGCGTTCGACGGCGGATACGACGGCCGCGCGGGGAACCCGGGGCTCTGCGGCGAAGGTGACGGCAGCGGCGGCAGCGCGGCCTCGCGCAGCCACGCCGTGAACAGGTCGTCCAGCGGCCCGTCCGCGTACCGCGCCGCGTGTGCGGTGAAGGCCGTCGTCGTGACGGCGCCACCGCGGTGGACGGTCGCCCAGCCGCGCAGCATACGGAAGAACGCGTCGTCGCCGAGGGCGCAGCGGACGGCGTGCACGGCGAGGCCACCGCGCTCGTAGAGCCGGTCGTCGAACATCAGCTTGCGGCCCGGGTCGGCCAGCCGCAGATCCTGGGGGAGCGCGGCGAGCTTCCGGTGCGCGGCGGCGGCCAGTTGATGCGCCGTACGGCCACCGGAGCGCTCCGACCACAGCCACTCCGCGTACTTGGCGAACCCCTCGTTCAGCCAGATGTGCCGCCAGTCGGCGATGGACACACTGTTGCCGAACCACTGGTGCGCCAGCTCGTGCGCGACCAGCCGCTCCCAACCCCGCGCCCCGTCCACGTGGTTGGCACCGAACAGCGACAAGCCCTGTGCCTCGACCGGGACATCGAGCTCCTCCTCGGTCACCACCACCGCGTACTCCCCGAAGGGATACGGCCCGAACAGATCCTCGAACAACTCCATCATGGCGGGTTGACGCGCGAAGTCCCGCGAGAACTCGGTGAGCAGATGGGCCGGGATGTGCCCGTGCTGCGGCACACCACCGGGCCTGGGGTCGCCCAGCAGTACCGTCTGGTACCTGCCGATCGACAGACCGACCAGATAGCTCGATGTCGGCGCCGACTGCTCGTACACCCACGTCGTCGTCGACGCCTTCGCCGTACGGGTGAGCAGCCGCCCGCCCGCCACCACCTGGTACGCGGACGGCGTCGTGACCGAGATCTGGTACGAGGCCTTGTCGGCGGGCCGGTCGTTGCACGGATACCAGGACGGCGCCCCGACGGGCTGGCTCGCCACCAGCGCCCCGTCGGTCAGCTCCTCCCAACCGAGCCCGCCCCAGGGGCTGTTCACCGGCTTGGGATTGCCCGACCAGTGCACCTCGACCGTGAACGCGGCCCCCGGCCGGATCGGCTTCGCGGGCCGGATGCGCAGCCTGCCGCCCCGGTGCGTGTAGTGCGGCGCGCGGCCGTCGACGCGCACGCGTCCGATCTTGAAGTCGGCGAGGTTCAGCTGGAACTCGGTGAGCGCGGCCCGGCCCGCTATGGCGTTGAGCCGCGCGGTGCCCGACAGCCGGTTCGGCCCCGGCCGGTAGTCCACGGCGAGTTCGTACCGATGTACCCGGTAACGGGCGTCACCGTTCGCCGGGAAGTACGGGTCCGGACCCACTGACTGCTGAACCGCCACTGCCGCTTCTGCTCCCCGCTCTGCGCTCCTACGACGTCCATCGTCTCCCGACGCCGCAGCAGCGCCTAGCGGCGCCATGCCTCGATCGGGTTGCCCAGCCACCGGGTGTCGTCGGGAACGGACTCCGCGGCCATGACCAGCGACGCCGGACCCAGCGTGGTGCGGGCCCCGACCACACTGCCGGGCAGGACGATTCCGCCCGGGCCCAGGGTGGCGCCCTCACGGAGTTCAACAGTATCCGTCCGCAAGATCCGGTCGTGGAAGAGGTGGGTCTGGAGCACGCACCCCCGGTTCACCGCGGCCCCGTCACCGAGCACCACCAGGTCCGTTTCCGGCAGCCAGTAGCTCTCCACCCACACGCCCCGGCCGATCTTCGCCCCGAGCCCGCGCAGCCACACGTTCAGCACCGGCGTACCGGGCACCGCCCCGGCCAGCCACGGCACGGCCAGCACCTCCACGAAGGTGTCCGCCAGCTCGTTGCGCCACACGAAACCGCTCCACAGCGGATGCTCACCGCTCCGGTGCCGCCCCACGAGCAGCCACTTCGCGACGATCGAGAGCACACATCCCAGCGCCCCGACACCCAGCAGCACGACCCCGCCCAGCAGCCACGCCCAGCCGCCCAGCACACTCAGCGCCGCCACCGTCAGCAGCGCGAGGCCCGCCGAGCAGAACACCGGCACGATCCGGAACAACTCCACCAGGGCCCGCGCCCACAGCAGCCGCGCGGGCGGCTCATACGTCAGGCTCTGATCCCCGTCGGCCGTCGACCTGGGCAGCTTCACCGGCGGCAGCCCCAGATACGAGCTGCCCTTCTTCGCCTTCTTCGGCGTCGCCGACAGCACCCCCACCAGACCGCCGTCCGGCACGGAACGCCCCGGCGCGGTCATCCCGGAGTTCCCGAGGAACGCCCGGCGCCCGATCTCCGCCCGCCCGATCCGCAGCCAGCCGCCACCCAGCTCGTACGGCGCGGTCAGCGTGTCGTCCGCGAGGAACGCCCCGTCGCCGACCGTCGTCAGACTCGGCAGCGCGAGCACGGTCGACACCTCCGCGCCCCGCCCGATCCGCATCCCGAGCAGCCGCAGCCACACCGGCGTCACCAGTCCGGCGTACAGCGGGAACAGCGTCTGCCGCGACCGGTCCATCAGCTGCGTGACCGTCCACGCCTGCCACCCGACCCGGCTGTGCGTGGGATGCGTACCCTCCCGCAGCCCGAGACTCAGCAGCCGTACGGCCACGAGCAGCAGCAGCGCGTACGCCGCCCCGAACGCGAGCGTGGCCGGCACCAGCCCCAGCGCGGCACCCCGCAGCGCCCCGCCGAGCCCGGCGTCCGGGGCCACGAACAGGCTCAGCACGGCCAGCGCGGCGAGCCCGGCGAGCACCGGCAGCGCGGTCAGCCCGAACCCGGTCACGCCGTACGAGGCCCGCCAGAACAGACTGCTCCGCGGCCGCTCCTTGGGCCAGTTCCGCTTCGCCTTGCCCAGCTTGACCGCCGGCGCCCCGGCCCAGCGCTGCCCGGTGGGCACCTGACCCGCGACGGCCGACCCGGGCGCCACCTCGGCCCGCTTGCCGACCCGGGCCCCCGGCAGCAGCATGCTCCGCGTCCCGACCACCGCGCCGGCGCCCACCTTCACGGGTCCGATCTCCAGCCGGTCGCCGTCCAGCCAGTGCCCGGAGAGGTCCACCTCGGACTCCACGGCCGCACCCCGCCCGAGCTTGAGCATCCCGGTCACCGGCGGCAGCGCGTGCAGGTCGACATCGGCCCCGATCCTGGCGCCCAGCGCCCGCGCGTACCGCTCCAGCCAGACCCCGGTCAGCGAGGTCGCCCCGCTGAACTCGGCCAGCCGCTCGGCCGCCCACAACCGCAGATGCACACTCCCGCCGCGCGCGTACCGCCCCGGCTCGACCCCGCGCAGCAGCAGCCGTGCCCCGCCCGCCGCGATCGCCAGCCGTCCGGGCGGGGTGAAGAACAGCAACGCCCCGGCCGCCACGGCCCACCAGGGCGCGGTCGGCAGCCAGGCGTACGTCCCGAGCAGATTCCCCAGCGCGGCCAGCGGGACCACCCACCGCAGACCGAGCAGCGTGAACAGCGGCACCAGCAGCAGGAGCTGGACGAGCCGCGCCCGCACGGGCACGGGGGCCACGGCCCGCCGGGGGCCGTCCTCCTGGCCCGACTCCTCCAGATACCGGGCCAGCTTCCTCAGCGTCGGCCGCTGGTAGATGTCCACCACCGCGACGCTCGGATACCGGGTCCGCAGCCGGGTCGTCAGCTGCGCGGCTGCCAGACTGCCGCCGCCGATCGCGAAGAAGTCGTCGCCGGCGCCGCCGACCGGGATGCCCAGCACCTCGGCCCACTGCTCGGCGAGCCACGCCTCGGTGCCGTACAACTGCTCGGCCGGCCCGCCGGTCTCCAGGTCCTTGAGCGGCCACGGCAGCGCGTCCCGGTCGACCTTCCCGGACGTGCGCGTGGGCAGCTCCTCGACCGGCGCCAGCAGCGGCACCAACGCGGCCGGCAGCTCGGCCCGCAGCCTCTCCACGGCCGCCGCCTGGTCCCACCCCTCCTGGGTCACCACATACCCGACGAGCAGCTGGTTCCCGCTCCGCGCGGTCCGTACGGCGGCCGCGGCGCCGGCGACCCCGGGCAGGCCCTGCAACGCGGCGTCGACCTCACCCAGCTCGATGCGACGGCCGCCGAGCTTGATCTGCTCGTCGGCCCGCCCGAGGAAGACCAGTCCCTCCGGCTCGGCCTTCACCAGGTCACCGCTGCGGTAGGCGCGCTCCCAGCCCAGCGACTCCAGCGGCGCGTACTTCTCCGCGTCCTTCTCGGCGTCGAGATACCGCGCGAGCCCGACCCCGCCGATCACCAGCTGTCCGCTGCCGCCCATCGGCACGGGCTCCCCGGCCTCGTCGACGACGGCCAGCTCCCACCCGTTGAGAGGCAGCCCGATCCGAATCGGTTCCTCACCACTCATCAGCGAGGCACAGGCGACGACGGTCGCCTCGGTCGGCCCGTACGTGTTCCAGACCTCGCGCCCCTCGGTCACCAGCCGCTGCGCCAGCTCCGGCGGGCAGGCCTCACCGCCGAAGATCAGCAGCCGTACGTCGTTGAGGGTCTCGGGCTCCCACAGTGCGGCCAGCGTCGGCACGGTCGAGACGACGGTGATCTCCTGCTCGACCAGCCAGGGCCCCAGATCGGCACCGCTCCTGACCTGCGAGCGCGGAACCGGCACCAGACAGGCCCCGTACCGCCAGGCCAGCCACATCTCCTCGCAGGACGCGTCGAAGGCCACGGAGAGGCCGGCCATCACCCGGTCCCCGGGCCCGATCGGCTCCTCGGTGAGGAACAGCTCGGCCTCGGCGTCCACGAACGCGGCGGCGCTGCGGTGGCTCACGGCCACACCCTTGGGCTTGCCCGTGGACCCGGAGGTGAAGATGATCCACGCGTCGTGCCCGACCCCGGGCCGCGCGGCGGGGGAGTCGGACGCGCCGTCGACGGTGAACCGGTGCCCGGCCCCGATGACCGTCCGCACCCCCGCCTCCCCGAACACCAGCTCGGCCCGCTCGTCGGGGTCCTCGGCGTCGACGGGCACATAGGCGGCCCCGGCGGCCAGCACCGCGAGGATGGCGACATACAGGTCGTTGGTGCCCGACGGCACCCGCACCCCGACCCGGTCCCCGAGCCCCACGCCGGCGGCACCGAGCTTTTGCCGCAGGTTCTCGACCTCGACCGCCAGCGCGCGGTAGGTCAGCCGACGGGTCCCGTCGTCCAACGCGGGCTCGTCCGGATACGACCGTACGGACGCCTCGAAGATGTCGACCAGGGTGCGGGGTGGCGCCGCCGAACCGGCGGTGAAACGCGCCGACCCGTCGAATCCCTCCGTCAGCTCTCCGTCGAGCAGCGTGAGGTCGGGACTTTCGTATACGGCGGCCATCGGATCCTCGCCTCTTGTACCCGGTCGGTCCGGGGGCACCGGCGGGCCCGCAGGTCTGCCTGGGGATGTTTCCGTTCCGGTGCGAACAAGCCCCACACTCTAGTGCTCGGGTGACTACGGCCTGTCGTGTCGGCCAAGCGGAGGCATCCGCCGGGCGGCCCGCAGGGGTGGGAGCGAGGTTCGTGACCTGGGCTTTTCCCCGCCAGGGGAGACGTCCCCCACATTTCGCCCATGTGAACGCACAAAGGCCGCGACCTCATGGTCGCGGCCTTCGCCACTGGTGTCCGAGGGGGGACTTGAACCCCCACGCCCGATAAAGGGCACTAGCACCTCAAGCTAGCGCGTCTGCCATTCCGCCACCCGGACAAGGTGTCTGTCGTGCGGGGTCTCCCTCGCGGCGACGAAGGAAACATTACCAGGCTTTCGAGGGCCCTCGATCACCCCCCGGGCCGACGACGGGCGGGCGTGAACGGCTTGTGACGGGCCGGTCCCGGTCTTGGGGCGAGTGGTGGGGCAGGAGGAGGATGAGGGGGAACCACCAGCAGCGACAGTGGGAGGAAGCAGCGTGAGCGAGACGGACACGGGCAGGCACGTGACCGGCGAGGACGAGGTCGTCGACCTCTGCCGTGAGCTGATCCAGATCGACACCAGCAACTTCGGCGACCACTCGGGGCCGGGTGAGCGCAAGGCCGCCGAGTACGTCGCCGAGAAGCTCGCCGAGGTGGGGCTGGAGCCGCAGATCTTCGAGTCCCACCCGGGGCGCGCCTCCACGGTGGCCCGGATCGCGGGCGAGGACCCGTCCCGGCCCGCGCTGCTCATCCACGGCCACACCGACGTCGTACCGGCCAACGCGACGGACTGGACCCATCACCCCTTCTCCGGCGAGGTCGCGGACGGCTGTGTGTGGGGCCGGGGCGCGGTCGACATGAAGGACATGGACGCGATGACCCTGGCGGTCGTCCGCGACCGGCTGCGCAGCGGCCGCAGGCCCCCGCGCGACATCGTGCTCGCCTTCCTCGCGGACGAGGAGGCCGGCGGCACGTACGGGGCGAAGCACCTCGTCAAGAACCACGCGGATCTCTTCGAGGGCGTCACCGAGGCGATCAGCGAGGTCGGCGGGTTCTCGTTCACCGTGAGCGAGCAGCGGCGGCTGTATCTGATCCAGACGGCCGAGAAGGGCATGCACTGGATGAAGCTGACCGTGGCCGGTACGGCGGGCCACGGCTCGATGATCCACCGGGACAACGCCATCACCGAGCTGTCGGAGGCCGTCGCACGCCTCGGCCGCCACACCTTCCCGGTGCGGGTCACCAAGACCACCCGGGCCTTCCTCGACGAGCTCGGCGACGCGCTCGGCACCGAGCTGGACCCGGAGAACATGGAGGGCACCCTCGCCAAGCTCGGCGGCATCGCCAAGCTCATCGGCGCGACCCTCAGCAACACCGCCAACCCCACCCAGCTCGGCGCCGGCTACAAGGTCAACGTCATCCCGGGCGAGGCGACCGCGCACGTCGACGGGCGGTTCCTGCCCGGGTTCGAGGAGGAGTTCCTCGCCGACCTCGACAAGATCCTCGGGCCCAAGGTGCGGCGCGAGGACGTGCACTCCGACAAGGCGCTGGAGACCTCCTTCGACGGGGCGCTCGTCGACGCCATGCAGTCCGCGCTGCTCGCCGAGGACCCGGCGGCGAAGGCGGTCCCGTACATGCTCTCCGGCGGTACGGACGCCAAGTCCTTCGACGACCTCGGCATCCGCGGCTTCGGCTTCGCGCCGCTCAAGCTGCCGCCGGGGCTGGACTTCGCGGGCATGTTCCACGGCGTCGACGAAAGGGTGCCGGTGGAGGGTCTGAAGTTCGGCGTGCGCGTGCTCGACCGTTTCATCGACGCGTCCTGACGTTCCGCGACGGGTCCCTGATGGACCCCGACCGGTGCTGAACCGCCTTTGTTCTGTCCGGAATTGTGTGCTGAAACGAAACTCCTCTATTCGGCAGCGCGTGCGGAGGTCAACCGGGTTGGGTGAATCGGACCATAAGCTCGTAGCTCGATTACTCCCTCCTCGTTACAGGTGATGCGACTCGCTACCTGGGGTCGCATTGCCAACAAGGAGGAACAATGATCAAGAAGGTCGTCGCCACTGCGGCTGCCACCGGTGGCCTGGTTCTCGCGGGTGCGGGCCTGGCTGTCGCCGACGCCGGCGCCCAGGGTGCCGCCGTCCACTCCCCGGGTGTCGCGTCCGGCAACGTCGCTCAGGTGCCGGTTCACGTCCCCGTGAACGTGTGCGGCAACACGATCTCGGTGATCGGGCTGCTGAACCCTGCCTTCGGCAACACCTGCATCAACAAGTGACGTTGGGCCTCACCCGGTGAGGGTCTGAAATAACCGTCGGCCCCGGAGTGCGCGCCATGCACTTCGGGGCCGATCGGTCTCCCGACAAGGTACAGAAGATCAGAACATAGGGCTAAGGCAGGTAATTCAGCAATGCGACAGGTCACCCGCAAAGGCCTCATGACGATGGCGGCCGCATCCGGCGTCCTCGCCGCGGCGGGCGGTTACGCCCACGCCGACTCCGGCGCGCAGGGCTCCGCCACCAACTCGCCCGGCGTGCTGTCCGGCAACACCGTGCAGGCGCCGGTGGAGGCCGAGGTCAACGTCTGCGGCAACACCGTCAACGTGGTCGGACTGCTCAACCCGGCGGCGGGCAACAAGTGTTCCAACGGTGGTGGGGGCAAGCACGCGCACGGCGGTTACGGCGACGACGGCCACGGTTCGTCGCACGGGGGCTCCCAGGCCCGCGGTCACGCCGGTGACTCACCGGGCGTGGGCTCCGGCAACGTCGTGCAGGCCCCGGTGAACGCGCCGGTCAACGTGTGCGGCAACAGCGTCAACGTCATCGGCGTCGGCAACACGGCCGTGGGCAACGACTGTTCCAACGGCGGAGGCGGCGACCACCACGGCGGTGGCTCCGGCTCGTACGGCGGTTCCCACGCCGACGGTCACACCGGCAACTCACCGGGTGTGGCCTCCGGCAACCACGTGCAGGTTCCGGTCGATGTGCCGGTCAACGTGTGCGGCAACAGCGTCAACGTGGTCGGTGTCGGCAACGGGGTCACGGGCAACGACTGCGGGAACTCGGGCGGCGGAGGGGCGCACGAGCACCCGGGTGGTGGCCACCAGAACCCGCCGGGCGACTCCGAGGAGGCCTCGCCGCAGCAGCCCGCGAAGCCGGGACAGCCGGGTCAGGCCGGGAAGCCCGGCGGCGAGGTCCCCGGCGGTGACACCAACACCCCGGGTACGCAGACCGTCACCCAGCCCGCCGGTGTCGCGCAGCTCGCCCAGACCGGTGCCGAGGTGCCACTCGGCCTGGCACTGTCGGTCGGCGCGGGGACGCTCCTCGGGGGCGCCCTGATCTACCGCAAGGCACGCGCCGCCGCTCTGTAACCGGGCCCGGCGCACACGGAACGGAGCGGGCCCCGCACCAGCGGGGCCCGCTCCGTTCCGTTCCGCCCACTCACCACGTGGCTCGCACCTGGCGGATGATCCGTCGGCGCAACCGCACCCTGCGGCTGCCATCACGCAGCAGGCTCAGTCGGTCCAACTCCCAGTGTCCGTACTCGGCATGGTCCGTCAGCAGGCGTGTGGCGTCCTTGCGGGAGACCCCGCGCGGTACGTACACGTCGACAAATTCGTATTCCGGCATCGGTATCTATTGTGCGGGCTGGGGCCCTGTACGGATAGCGTCTGCACTATGTCTGATGCTGCGCAGTCCACCGCTGCCGAGGTACGCGCCGCCGCCGAGGCGGTCAAGACCGCGCTCGACCGCCACCTGGCCGCGGTCGAACGCCGGTCGGGTGAGGACGACCCGGCCGTCTACGAGGCGTTCAACGAGCTGGCCGCGGCCGCCGAGGAGTACGACGAACTGCTCTACGACCGCTACGACGAGGTCACTCCCTTCGAGATCCCCGGCACCGAGGACATGCCGCCGTACACCGGCCCCGAGGAGCCCAGCGCGCTCAGTGTGCTGATCCGCCGGGACTACACGGTGGTCGAGCCGCAGCGGCTGCTGGCGCAGGCCCAGCGGGTGGAAGCGGCCGAGGAGCCGTCCGCCTCCGTCGCGGCCGACACGGTGCACGGGGCGCTGGGTCTGCTGTTCGGGGAGTTCGAACCGGACGAGATCGCCTCCCGGCACAAGGAGTTCGGCCTGGAGGAGGGCGACTCCACGCTCTGGGTCACCGCCGCGGACGACACGGCCGAGCCCGGTGAATGGCTGGCGGCCCCCTTCGAGCAGGTCGATGAGCAGAGGGTCGTCTGCCGGTTCGATGTCAGCGCGGTCTTCGACGACGACGCGGAGGACGACGACCTCGACGACGACCTCACGCTCGAACCGGATCTCGAGGAGGACGAGGACTTGGAACCGCTGGACGCGGACCGCTAGCGCGGCGCTTTGGGCTGGGGTGCCTGCTGGGTTGGGGCGCCTAGTGGGTCGGGGCGACTGCTGGAGCGGCGACTGCTGGATCGGCGGCTGCTGGATCGGCGGCTGCGGGTGGGGCGTCGCTGGTCGCGCAGTTCCCCGCGCCCCTGAGACGGCCCTGCGGGCCGATCCAGGGGCGTGTCCGGGCGCGTCAACCGCCCTGCCAGCCGCACGCCGCGGCACTGTCAATCGGCCGACGGCACCTGGGCCTTCAACAGCGCCGGCAGACGGGTGGTGCGCGGCCTGGCCAGAACCTCGGCGACTGCCCGGGGCAGGGCCTGCTCCACGCCGTGGACGACGGACAGGTGACGCTCGGCGCGGCCGAAGGCCGTGTAGACCCAGGGTCGGGTGAGCGCCTGCGCCGCGTCGCCCGGGAGTACCACCACCACCGCCGGCCACCGGTGGCCCACGGCCTGGTGCGCGGTCAGGGCCCACCCGTGCCGCACGGTCTGCTCGACCCGCTCCTTCGGTACGACCACGGCCACGCCGGCGCACTCCAGGTGCAGCCCTTCGGCGTCGGCCTTCACCACGCGGCCGGGGGCCGTACGGCCCGGCGCGGGCGAGTAGGCCACACGGTCGCCCGGGTCGAACCCCCCGAAGCGGCCCGGGCCGGGGTTCAGCCGCTCCTTGAGCGCGGTGTTCAGCGCACGCGTACCAGCCGCGCCGCCATGCCCGGGAGTGATCACCTGCACCTGCTCGGCGGAGATCTTGAACGCTCTCGGCACCGAGTCCACGACGAGCTGCGCCGTCCGGTGCACCGCCTCACCCGCGTCCCGCACCGGCACGATCACGACCTCCTTGCCGGGCGCGTCGACCTGGTTCAGCTCCCCGATGCCGATCCCGGAGACGAGTTCACCGACCGGGCCGGGGTCGGGTGTCCGCGAGGCGACCTGCGGGCAGGCGCGGGCGGCGAGCAGGTCCGCGAAGACCCGCCCCGGCCCGGCGGACCACAGCACCCCCGGATCGCCGCTGAGGACCAGCCGGGCCCCGTCGGGCAGCGACTCGGCGAGCAGGGCGGCGGTCTCGACGTCCACCTGGGGCGCGTCCAGGACCACGAGCAGGTCCAGGTCGAGCGCGCCGTCCACGTCCCGGCCGGGCCCCTCGGCGCCGGACAGCAGCCCGGCGAGGGTCGTCACGACGGGGTCGTCGCCTTCGGGGGCGCCCAGCTGGGACGCGAACCGTCGCCTCCCGTCCGCGCTGTGCGTCGCCGCGTACGCCCGCAGTCCGAGCGCCCGCGCGGCGGTGAGCAGCGCGGCCGGTTCCGCGCGGGCCGCCTCGCCGCCGGTGTGCAGCACGAGTCCGTGTGCGGCGACGGCGCGGATCAGCTCCGCGGCGGAACGCGGCGCCGACGCGGCCGCCGAGGCCCAGTCCGTCGGGTCCTCCTTGGGCAGCGAGTTCACCACGCGGGCGAGCCCGTCGGCGAGGCTCTCCTCGGCGAGGGCGTAACGCTCCAGACCGATGAGGACCCGGACCGGCCGCTCCTCCTCCGCCTCGTCGGCGGTGTTGTCGGGTCCGGTGCCGGTGGGCGCGGCGGCGGGCGGGGCGTCGTCGAGGGCGTCCTGGAAGACCAGGGCCTCGCCCTCGGCGACGGTGCTCTGGACGGCCTCGTCGGGGTCGGGCACGGACCGCTGGGCGAGCGCGGCGGCGAGGGCCGGAGCCTCCAGCGCCGTGTGCCCGGCGACGGCCGCCTGTTCCAGGAGCCATACGGTGACTGCCCGGCCCCGCCGCTCGTCGTCCGGGCGGCACTCCGCGCCGAGCAGCGCCCGCGCGAACCCGTCGGCCTGCTCCGGCCGCACCCCCGGCACACGCAGCAACTGCCAGGGATCCTCGCGCAGTCGGGCGCCCGCACCCTCGCCGAGCGCCTCGGCCACCTGCGGCACCAGCGCCTCGGGGGCGCCGCCCTCGGTCAGCACCGCGCGCACCGCGTCGACGGTCTCGCCCGAGGGAGCCGCCGCGCCGGGCACGGCAGCCGGGGGCCGCGGTCGCCGCACCGGCTCCGGCGCCTGCCGACGCGGAGCGGGCTCCGGCTCGCTGAAGGCGGTGGCCGTGGGCTTCTGCCCGCCCTCCATGGCCCGTACGGCGGCCAGCAGATCGGCGGCCGTCCCGCTGAGCTTGGCCCCGCTCGTGATCGGCGTCTTCTTCTCCGCCTTCCGCCGCTCGATCCGCTCCCGCTCCAGCCGCTGAGCCGCCAACTCGGCCTGAGCCTCGGAGACTTCGGGCGTGGCTTCGGTGGCGCCGCCTTCGGTGGTCCCCGCCGACTCGCCGTCCACCGCCGCCGACTCACCATCGCCTGCGCCCGCTTCGCCGCCCGCGGCACCGGCGGAGGCCTCCGGACCGCCGCCACCGCCGACTCCCGCCGTGTCGCCGCCCTCACCGGCTCCCGCCGTGTCGTCGCCGCCGCCCCCGCCGGCTGCCGCGACGGCCCCGCCCTCCGGCGACGCCGCGAGAGCGGCGGACCGGTCGTCGGGTGCGGTGCCGGGCGCGTCGGCGCCGTCGGCGGGCGTCCCGTCGCCCCGTCCCCCCGGCTCGTCCTTCTCCGTGGTCGCGGGCTCCGTGCTCACAGCGTGCTCCAGTCGTGATCGGGATAGCGGTGCACGGGCGCCGACACGTCGTCGAGGGCCCGGCAGATCTCGTCAGGAAGACTAAGGCTCTCCACTGACAATGCCCCCGTGAGCTGCAGCGCGTTGCGCGCGCCGACGATGGGCGCGACCACGCCGGGCCGGTCGCGCACCCAGGCGAGGGCCACCTGGAGCGGGGTCACCGCGAGGCCGTCCGCCGCGGTCTGCACGGCGTCCACGATGCTGGTCGCCGTGTCGTCGAGGTAGGGCGCGACGAAGGGTGCCATGTGTTCCGAGCCGCCCCGCGAGTCCGGGGGCGTGATGTGGCGGTACTTGGCGGTGAGCACCCCGCGGCCCAGCGGTGAGGAGGGGAGCAGGCCGACGCCCAGGTCCAGTGCGGCGGGCAGCACCTCTCGCTCGACGCCGCGCTGCAGCAACGAGTACTCCATCTGCGTACTGGCCAGACGGGTGCGTATCCCGGGGGCCGCGAGCTGCCAGGTGGCCGCCTTCGCGAGCTGCCAGCCGCAGAAGTTGGAGACACCCGCGTAACGGGCCCGGCCGCTGCTGACGGCCAGGTCGAGCGCCTGGAGCGTTTCGTCCAGCGGGGTCTCGGGGTCGTAGGCGTGGATGTGCCAGAGGTCGACGTGGTCCGTGCCGAGGCGGGCGAGGGAGGCGTCCAGGGCGGCGAGCAGATGGCCCCGGGAGCCGTCGAAGCGGCGGTCGGGGTCGGGGATGCTGCCGGCCTTCGTGGAGATGACCAGGTCGCGGCGGGGCACGAGTCCGTCCATCAGTTGTCCGAGCAGATATTCGGCCTCGCCGTCCCCGTACACGTCCGCCGTGTCGACGAGGGTGCCGCCTGCCTCCCAGAACGCCTTCAACATGTCCGCGGCGTCATGCTCGTCCGTGTCGCGGCCCCACGTCAGGGTGCCGAGCCCGATCCGGGACACGCGCAGGCCGGTACGGCCGAGATGCCTCTGCTCCATGAACGCCGACATTACTGGCCGAGGTTCGCCTCGTGGGGGCCTGTGGAAAACCGATTTCTCCGGGGGCGCGTTCGTCGACCGCGGCTGAGTGGGGGCTGGTCGCGCAGTTCCCCGCGCCCCTGAAAGACTCCGGACGCGCCCCATGCTTTCAAGGGGCGCGGGGAACTGCGCGCGCAACCACGACCCACCCGCACCCGCCGAACAACCCCAGCCCCCGAGTCCGTCCGTCTCTCCCAGCGGAGCGCAAAGGTAGGGTCGGCGCCACAAAGACGTTACTGATCGGTAAGGGGAAGGTGGGTCTATATGAAGCTCGGCATCAACCTCGGCTACTGGGGCGCCGGAATGGACGCGGACAATCTCGCCGTGGCCCAGGAGGCCGACCGGCTGGGATACGCCGTGTGCTGGGCCGCCGAGGCCTACGGCTCGGACGCGGCGACGGTGCTCAGCTGGGTCGCCGCCAAGACCGACCGCATCGACGTGGGCTCGGCCATCTTCCAGATCCCGGCCCGGCAGCCCGCGATGACCGCGATGACCGCCGCGACGCTGGACTCGCTCTCCGGCGGGCGCTTCCGGCTCGGCCTCGGTGTCTCCGGGCCGCAGGTCTCCGAGGGCTGGTACGGGGTCAAGTTCGACAAGCCCCTGGCCCGCACCCGCGAGTACGTCGAGATCGTCCGCAAGGCGATGACGCGCGAGCGCCTGTCGCACGACGGCGAGCACTGGACGCTGCCGCTGCCCGGCGGCCCCGGCAAGCCGCTGAAGCTGACCGTGCACCCCACACGTGAGCACATCCCGCTGTACATCGCCGCGATCGGCCCCAAGAACCTGGAGCAGACCGGTGAGATCGCCGACGGCGCCCTGCTGATCTTCCCCTCGGCCGCGCACCTGGAGGACACCGCCGTCAAGTACCTGCGGGCGGGGCGCGAGAAGGCGGGCAAGAGCCTCGACGGGTTCGACATCTGCCCGACGCTGCCCCTCGCCGTCGGCGACGACAAGGACGTCACGACGCTCGCCGACACCTTCCGCCCGTACACGGCGCTGTACGTCGGCGGCATGGGCAGCCGCAAGCAGAACTTCTACAACCAGCTGGCCCAGCGCATGGGTTACGAGAAGGAGGCCGCCGAGATCCAGGACAAGTACCTGGCCGGCGACAAGGCCGGTGCCGCGGCCGCCATCCCGCACGAGCTGATCGACCAGACGACGCTGCTCGGTTCCGTGGAGCGCATCGCCGACCGGATGAAGGCCTACGCCGAGGCCGGCGTCACCACCCTCACCCTCGCCCCGGCGGGCTTCACGCTGGATGAGCGGATCGCCTCGCTCAGGGCCGGCTCGGAGGCCATGGAGCTGGCCGGGCTGGCGTAACCCGAACGGCTCAACAGGCGGGCGGGGACGCGAACCGCCGAACAGCGGAGCCGGAAAGCACTACGGCCGTGGTGGGGGCTCGGGGGTCCTCCCCGCCACGGCCGTCACCGGGACAACGCGCCACGGCCCGCTCGGTTACGCGCCGGCGCCGCCCCCGGTGTCCTTCGTTCGGCAGATTTGTCCGACACAGCTGTTGCCTGGCTTCTGGTACCCCATTTGACTCGTTTTCTGCGGGAACCCTGCAGAGAGGTGCCTCAGATGCTTTCGGCCAAGAGTCTGTTCCAGGAAATCATCGACAACGACGAGTCGTTCCGACTGTTCTGCTCCATCGCCGCCAGCGGGGAGACGCAAGGCGGCTGGGAGAACGCGCGCATCGCCGCGCTCGTCCCGCAGAGCGAGCGCGCGCTCGCGCCCAAGATCACACGTCATGGCGCCGACGAGGACAAGCACGGGCGGATCTTCAACGCCCTGATGAAGAAGCGCGGCCTCCAGCCCGTCGAGGTCCCGCCCGAGACCGACTACACGAGGCTCCTGGAGCGCGCGGGCATCGGCCTCGCGCACGAGAAACTCAAGGCCGACCAGGCACTCACGGTGCGGGACATCATCGTCTACCTGTCCCACAGCCGGGTCACCGAACAGCGTGCAGCCGACCAGATGGTCATGCTCCGCAAGTACTTCGCGGACCACCCCGAGATCGGCAAGGCCGTCCGGATGATCTCCGACGACGAGGACAACCACCTCGCCTACACCCATGAGGAGCTGCTGCGGTTCGCGGCCGCCGGACACGGCCGTCTCATCCAGAAGACCCTGCGCGAGTGCGCCCTCTCGGAGATCGGCATCTACCGGGACGTCAGCCTCGCCGTGATGGATCGCATGGGGCGCATCCTGGGCTGGCCGAAGGCCAAGGGGGCCGTCCTCGCCGCCGGTATCCGCGCGGTGTACGCCTACGAGCGGGTCTTCGGCTGGCGCCGCATGGTCACGCTGGAGATGCCGGAACGCCGCGACGCACTGGGCGGGCCGGCGACGGCGGCCCCCGAGTTCGCCTGACGGCGCCCGCCGCGCCCGTACGCGCGCGTGGGCACCGCGTTCGTCCACGCGCGCGTACGGAGGCGAGCTCGTGCGTACACGTGCGCGCTACAGCCAGCCCCGGCGCTTGAAGAGCCGGTAGACCAGGATCTCCGTCACGGCCATCAGCGCCATCAGCGCCGGGTACGACCACACCCAGCGCAGTTCGGGCATGTGCTCGAAGTTCATGCCGTAGACCCCGGCGGCCATCGTCGGGATCGCGGCCATGGCGGCCCAGGCGGAGATCTTCCGCATGTCGTCGTTCTGGCGGACGCTCATCTGCGCCAGGTGCGCCGAGAGGATGTCGGAGACCAGCCGGTCCAGGCCCTCGACGGACTCGTTGACACGGGTGAGGTGGTCGTTGACGTCACGGAAGAAAGGCTGCGCCTTGTCGTCGACGAAGGGCACCGTGGTGGAGTTGCCGGTGCCGGAGAGCCGGACGAGCGGTGCGGCCAGGGGGCCGGTGGCCCGGCGGAACTCCAGGACCTGGCGTTTGAAGGTGTAGAT
This sequence comes from Streptomyces sp. NPDC002787, assembly GCF_053592095.1. Classification (NCBI taxonomy): domain Bacteria; kingdom Bacillati; phylum Actinomycetota; class Actinomycetes; order Kitasatosporales; family Streptomycetaceae; genus Streptomyces; species Streptomyces sp. NPDC002787. Next base: position 165,517 of record NZ_JBSFVC010000016.1, read on the forward strand.
CCGCGAGGCCGTGTTCCGGGAACCGCCGACGTCGGGGGAGAAGACCTCCGCCTCCAGTTCCTCCAGGTCGGTCTGGAGTTCGGTCGCCACGTCCAGGTAGTGGTCCACGGTGGCGTCGGTGATCGCGTACAGCACCGATGTGGGCCCCTTGCCGAGCAGTTCGGGCTCCTGCTCCAGGCGGCGGCGTACGAGGCCCAGGGGCGAGCCTTCGCCGTGGCGGACGGTCACGACGAAGGCGTGGCCGAGGAAGACCATGACCTCGCCGGTGGTGACGGTGTCGCCGGCCGGCTCGTACACGACCGGCTTGAGAACCATGAAAAGCGAGTCGTCGTACACCTCGAGCTTGGGCCGCTGGTGGGCCTTCAGGGCGTCCTCCACCGCCAGTGGATGCAGCGCGAACTCCTCGGTGACGAGGGCGAACTCCTTCTCCGACGGCTCATGCAGACCGATCCACACGAAACCGCCGGAGGCGCGCGCGGCGGCCAGGGCGTCGGAGAGGTCGTCGGGGCCCTCGGTGCGGTGCCCGTCGTGGTAGACGGCACAGTCGACGATCACAGAGAGTTCCTTTCGCAGGGCCTTTGTCCACAGGGGCCTTGTCCACAGGCCGGGAGCGGCCGTCGGGCGGGCGTCTAGGCTGGGCCGCATGCCCACGTTGATCCTTGTCCGGCACGGACGTTCCACCGCCAACACCGAGGGAGTGCTCGCCGGGTGGACGCCCGGGGTCGCGCTCGACGAGCGAGGCACCGCGCAGGCCGCGGCGCTGCCCGGCCGCCTCGCCGGACTGCCGATCGCCGAGGTCGTCACCAGCCCGCTCCAGCGCTGCCGGGAAACGATGCGCCCGCTCCTCGACGCCCGGCCGGAGCTGAGCCCGCACACCGACGAACGCATCGGCGAGTGCGACTACGGCGACTGGTCCGGCCGCAAGCTCGGCGAGCTGAAGGACGAGCCGCTGATGGAGGTCGTACAGGCGCATCCGACGGCGGCCGCGTTCCCCGGCGGGGAGTCGATGCGGGCCATGCAGCACCGGGCCGCGGAGGCGGTACGGGAGTGGAACGCGCGCGTGGAGCGCGAGCACGGGGCCGACGCCGTGTATGTGATGTGCTCGCACGGCGACATCATCAAGTCGCTCGTCGCGGACGCACTCGGACTTCATCTGGACCTCTTCCAGCGGATCTCTGTCGAACCGTGTTCCATCACCGCGATCCGTTACACACGACTCAGGCCGTTTCTCGTCCGCCTCGGCGACACCGGGGACTTCTCCTCCCTGGCGCCGCGCGAGGAACCCCCGAGCGGTGACGCGACCGTCGGGGGCGGTGCGGGAGCACCGTGATCGTCAACCGCAGTAGGGTGAAGCGGTCGCGGCGGCGCTGAAGAAGTCAGCAGCCGACGCGGCCGGTCCCGACGTCGATTCCAATGGAGACAGGACGTGTCCCGTCAGGTGTTCCTCTACGACCCCCCGGACCGCTTCGTGGCCGGTACGGTCGGGCTGCCCGGGCGCCGGACCTTCTTCCTGCAGGCCTCCTCGGGGCAGCGCGTCACCAGCGTGGCCCTGGAGAAGACCCAGGTCGCGGCGCTCGCCGAGCGCATGGACGAGCTGCTCGACGAGGTCGTGCGGCGTAGCGGCGGCAGTGCCGCCGTGCCGGCGGTCGCGCCCACCGAGGTGTCGGACACGGCACCGCTGGAGACCCCCGTCGAGGAGGAGTTCCGGGTCGGCACCATGGCGCTGGCCTGGGACGGCGACGAAGAACGGATGATCGTCGAGGCCCAGGCCCTGGTGGAGCTGGACGCCGACTCCGAGGAGGACCTCGCCGAGGCGGAGGAGCGGATGCTCCAGGACGAGGAGAACGGCCCGCCGATGCTCCGCGTCCGCCTCACCGGCACCCAGGCCCGGGCCTTCGCCAAGCGCGCCCTCGATGTCGTCAACGCGGGGCGCCCGCCGTGCCCGCTGTGCAGCCTGCCGCTCGACCCGGAGGGACACGTATGTCCGCGCCAGAACGGATACCGGCGCGGGGCGTGACCTCCTCCTCCGCCTCCGCCGACCCGTCGTCCCCCGCCCAGCCGTCGGCCGCTCAGCCGTCGGCCGCCTCGCTGGTCCGGTTGCTGGCCGAGGGTGAGCTGACCGTGCGCGGGCGGGTGCGGGAAGCCTCCAACGCGGTGCTGTACTGCACGGTCTCGTACGAGGGCCGGGAGGTCGCCTGCGTGTACAAGCCCGTCGCCGGGGAGCGGCCCCTGTGGGACTTCCCCGACGGGACACTCGCGCAGCGCGAGGTCGCCGCGTACGAGGTGTCCGAGGCGACCGGGTGGGGGCTCGTGCCGCCCACCGTGCTGCGGGACGGGCCGTACGGGGAGGGCATGTGCCAGTTGTGGATCGAGGGCGTGCCCGGGTCCGAACTGCTGGCGCTCGTGGAGGGCGAGGAGGCGGGCGAGGGCTGGAAGGCCGTCGGGTTCGCGGAGGTCGGGGACGGGGAGACCGCGCTCCTCGTGCACGCCGACGATCAGCGGCTGCGGCGGCTCGCCGTCCTCGACGCGGTCGTCAACAACGCCGATCGCAAGGGCGGACACCTGCTGCCGGCGGCCGAGGGGCGGTTGTACGGCATCGACCACGGCGTCACCTTCAACGTCGAGAACAAGCTGCGGACGCTGCTGTGGGGGTGGGCGGGCGAGCCGCTCACGGGTGAGGCCGTCGAGGTGCTGGGACGGTTGCGGGATGCGCTCGGCGAAGGCGGGGCGTTGGCGGCGAAGCTGTCGGTGTTGATCACCGCGGCGGAGCTGGATGCCACGCGGGAGCGGGTTGTCGCGCTGCTGACGAGCGGACGGCACCCGGAGCCGAGCGGGGACTGGCCGGCGATCCCCTGGCCACCGGTCTGAGGGCACCCCTGGCCGGCGCCGCGCCCCATAAGGGGCGCGGGGAACTGCGCGATCACCACATACCAGCCGCTGCCGCACGACGAGGCGTACCCCCGAGTCAATAGGCGCCCGGCCGCTCCCCGGAGGGACCCCGCTTGGCCGCGCAGCGATCGGGTTAGGCTCGTGGCATGCATGCCTGGCCCGCTTCTGAGGTCCCCGCCCTGCCTGGCAAGGGCCGCGACCTTCGGATCCACGACACCGCGACCGATGGGCTCGTCACCCTCGACCCCGGTCCCGTCGCCCGTATCTACGTCTGCGGCATCACCCCGTACGACGCGACCCATATGGGTCACGCGGCGACCTACAACGCGTTCGACCTCGTACAGCGTGTGTGGCTCGACACCAAGCGGCAGGTTCACTACGTCCAGAACGTGACGGACGTCGACGACCCCCTGCTGGAGCGGGCCGCCCGCGACGACATCGACTGGGTGGCCCTCGCCGAGAAGGAGACCGCCCTCTTCCGCGAGGACATGACCGCCCTGCGGATGCTCCCGCCGCGCCAGTACATCGGCGCGGTCGAGGCCATCCCCGGCATCGTCCCGCTCGTCGAGCGCCTCCGGGACTCCGGCGCCGCGTACGAGCTCGAAGGGGACATCTACTTCTCCGTCGAGTCCGACCCCGACTTCGGCAAGGTCTCGCGCCTCGACGCGGCCACGATGCGGCTGCTCTCCGCCGAGCGCGGCGGCGACCCGGACCGGGCCGGGAAGAAGAACCCGCTCGACCCGATGCTGTGGATGGCCGCCCGTGACGGCGAGCCCAGCTGGGACGGCGGCTCCCTCGGCCGCGGCCGGCCCGGCTGGCACATCGAGTGCGTCGCCATCGCCCTCGACCACCTCGGCATGGGCTTCGACGTGCAGGGCGGCGGCTCCGACCTCGCCTTCCCGCACCACGAGATGGGCGCATCCCACGCGCAGGCACTGACCGGCGAGTTCCCCATGGCCAAGGCGTACGTCCACGCCGGTATGGTCGCGCTGCACGGCGAGAAGATGTCGAAGTCCAAGGGCAACCTGGTCTTCGTCTCCAAGCTGCGCCGTGACGGGGTGGACCCGGCCGCCATACGGCTCGCGCTCCTCGCGCACCACTACCGGGCCGACTGGGAGTGGACCGACGAGGTGCTCCAGGACGCCGTCGCACGCCTGGACCGGTGGCGTGCCGCGGTCTCCCGGCCCGACGGACCGCCCGCCGACACCGTCGTCGAGGAGCTCCGCGAGGCCCTCGCCAACGACCTCGACGCGCCCACCGCGCTCGCCGCGGTAGACCGCTGGGCCGCGCTCCAGCAGGAGCGGGGCGGTACGGACGAGGGCGCGCCCGGCGTGGTGACGCGGGCCGTCGACGCCCTCCTCGGCGTGGCCCTGTGAAGCGACCGAAGCAGCCCGGCCAACCTCGACCGAACCAACACCGAGCGAACCAACTGAAGTAACGACTCTGCGGGCGCCTCCTCCGGCCGGAGGAGGCGCCCTTCGCTTCAGGTGAAGCCCCCTTTCACCGCCTGCCGTTCACGCCGCAATCCGGACAGAAGCTGTCCCAGGCCTGTCAAGGCGCTGTCGGTCGCTTATCGACCGGCTGCGGGGCCGGTCGGCATGTGATGGGGTGACAGTCGTCAGTTGCAAGCCGGACCGGCCAGCTGCCGGTCCCTTCGTGGAAGGGACGCACAGTGGCACCCCCGCAACCCCCGCATTCACCCTCCGCTCGTCATCTCAGTCGGCGAAGACTGCTCACCACGTCGGCCGCCACCGCGGGCGCGCTGCTCGTCGGGACCTCGGCCGCGACCGCCTCCGCCTCCGCCTCCGCCTCCGCCTCGGAGAGCGCCTGGCCCGACGTCATCGCGCTGCCCAACGGCTTCCGCCCCGAGGGCATCACCATCGGCGCCGGCCCGAACGCCTACCTGGGCTCCCTCGGCGACGGCTCGATCTACCGCGCCGACCTGCGCACCGGCAAGGGCGGCATCATCTCCGCGGGCCCCGGTACGCCCTCCGTCGGGCTCAAACTCGACGACCGAGGGCGGCTGTTCGTCGCCGGGCGCGCTCAGGGCGCCCGGGTCGTGGACGTGCGCACCGGCGCGATCGTCGCGTCGTACACGCTCACCACGAAGACGCCGACCTTCGCCAACGACGTCTTCCTCACCCCGCGCGCCGCCTGGTTCACCGACTCCTTCCAGCCAGCCCTGTACGCCCTGCCGCTCGGCCGCAACGGCTCGCTGCCGGCCCAGGACGAGGTCGTCACGGTCACGCTGAGCGGTGACTGGACCCAGGCCCCCGGCGAGGTCGTCAACGCCAACGGCATCACCCGCACCCCCGACGGCAAGGCCCTCCTGGTCGTCCAGTCCGGCGCCGGCGGTCTCCACCGGGTCGATCCGAGGACCGGGGTCACCAGGCTCGTCGACCTCGGCGACGCGGCCCCCCTCACCAACGGCGACGGCCTGCTTCTCCTCGGCCAGCGCCTCTACGTGGTCCAGAACCGCCAGAACGCGATCGACGTGTTCAAGCTCGCCGAGGACGGCCGCAGCGGCATCTTCGAGGGCCGCCTCACCGACTCCGACTTCGACGTCCCGACGACGGTCGCGGCCCACAACAACCGCCTGTATCTCCCCAACGCCCGCTTCACGACGACCCCGACCCCGGACACGACGTACACGGTGGTGGCAGTGAAGAGGAGTGTCATGTAACCGCCGGTGCGCTCCCCGCGCCCGAAGGGGGGCGGGGAGCTGCGTGACCAGCCATGACGCACCGCGGATCCGGCGAAGCGTCTGCCGCCGGAACCGGTCTCAGTCGTCCGACGAATCCTCGTCATCGTCCGCGGCTTCAGGCTTCGGCGGCTTCTGCGGACGCGTACGACCACCGGGGTTGTCCTTCGGATTCCACGCCCCGGGGCCCAGTTCGCCCCCGTCGGCCGTGGCGTGCCCCCCGGCCGAGCCGGCGGGGCCGCCCGCGGGGCCGCCTCCGTCGCGCCGTCTCAGATACCGCTCGAACTCTCGCGCGATCGCCTCGCCCGACGCCTCCGGCAGCTCCGCCGTGTCGCGGGCCTCCTCCAGCGTCTGCACGTACTCCGCGACCTCACTGTCCTCGGCGGCCAGCTGGTCCACGCCGACCTGCCAGGCACGCGCGTCCTCGGGCAGCTCGCCCAGCGGGATGCGCACGTCGATCAGGTCCTCCAGACGGTTCAGGAGGGCCAGCGTCGCCTTCGGGTTCGGCGGCTGCGACACGTAGTGCGGCACCGCGGCCCAGAGCGAGACCGCCGGGACGCCCGCGTGCGTGCACGCCTCCTGGAGGATGCCGACGATGCCCGTGGGGCCCTCGTACTTGGTCTCCTCCAGATCCATCCGCTGCGCGAGGTCCGGGTCGGACGTGACACCGCTGACGGGCACCGGACGCGTGTGCGGGGTGTCGCCGAGCAGCGCGCCCAGGACGACCACCAGCTCCACGCCCAGCTCGTGCGCGAAGCCCAGCAGCTCGTTGCAGAACGAGCGCCACCGCATCGACGGTTCGATACCCCGGACGAGTACGAGATCACGGGGCTTGTCGCCGCCGACCCTGACCACCGACAACCTTGTCGTCGGCCAGGTGATCTTCCGTACGCCGCCGTCCAGCCACACCGTGGGCCGGTTCACCTGGAAGTCGTAGTAGTCCTCGGCGTCCAGCGCCGCGAACACCTCGCCCTTCCATTCCCTGTCCAGGTGCGCGACCGCGGTGGAGGCGGCGTCGCCGGCGTCGTTCCAGCCTTCGAACGCGGCCACCATCACTGGGTCGATCAGCTCGGGAACCCCCTCCAGCTCGATCACCCAGCGCCTCCTTCCGACGTGCCCTCTCGTACGCCCCAACCTTACGGCGTGCCGAGGGGGCCTCCGCAGCCCCCTTGCACGGGGGAGTGAACGGATCAATGCCCCGTTCGCAGGGCTCAAACACTCGTCGGCCGTCGGTGCGGTAAGTGATCCACTTCTCAGAGGGACGAGCGCAGCCACTGCTCCACGCTCGCGATGTGCACCGTCGCCCAGGAGCGCGCGGCGTCGGCGTCGCGGTCACGGAGGGCGGAGAGGATGGCGCGGTGTTCGTGCAGGGTCCGGCTGACGGCGTCCTCCTGGGTCAGGCCGCGCCAGACGCGGGCCCGGGTCGTGGGGCCCGACAGTCCGTCGAGGAGCGAGCAGAGCACGGAGTTTCCGGAGGTCTGCACGATGCCCCGGTGGAACTCCAGATCGCACGCGACCAGCTCCTCCACCGACGGGTCGGTGCCGAGCTTGTCCAACTGGGCGCCCAGCGCGTCCAGTTGCTGTTCGCTGATCCGCAGGGCGGCCATCGCCGTCGCCGCCGGCTCCAGTATGCGGCGTACCGCGAGGAACTCCAGGACCGTGTCGTCGCGGTGGAAGTCGACGACGAAACTCAGTGCCTCGAGGAGGAGTTGGGGGTCGAGGCTGGTGACATAGGTGCCGTCCCCCTGCCGTACGTCCAGGATGCGGATCAACGACAGGGCGCGCACCGCCTCGCGCAGGGAGTTGCGGGACAGCCCGAGATCGGCGGCGAGCTCGCTCTCCTTCGGGAGCCGGTCGCCGGGGCGGAGCGCGCCCGAGACGATCATCCCCTTGATCTTCTCGATCGCCTCGTCGGTGACTGCCATGAGTGAACCCTCCCAGCCGTTCAGACATCCGATGTCTCAAGCCATTATGGGGGCTCTATCAGGCCAAAGACTCCAGGTCGGCCAAGTCCGCGGTCTCGGTCCGCGGCCTCGCCGTCACGCCGCGTCGAACCATTCCTTCCCGGCCGCCCAGTGCGCCACCCAGCCGGCGAAGCCGGACGCGGACGTCGTATGGCCGAACTCCGCGCCGAAGGGCATGGCTCCCACATCGGTGACATGCCAGATGTGCCCGCGGTGGGGGCCGGTGACGACGAGGTGCCAGTTCATCGCGCAGCCGTCCGTGCCCAGCACGATCGACCCGTGGTCGAAGACCTGCTCGATGGCGGCGTCGGGGTCCTCGTACGGCCCGTCGTCCTCCTCCCACAGCCACGCTTTTGTGAGCGGGAACGGCCGACCGAGATCCCGCGTCTCCCCGTCGTCGCCCCAGTCGGAGGGCAGTTCGGCCAGCCCCACGAGGCCGTACTCCGGCGGGCCCTGGGACGAGCCGTCCGATATCTCCGCCACGAACGACCGGTACGGCTCCGGCAGTTCCACCCCGTGCTCCGCCTCGAAGGCCCGTACCGCGTCCCAGCCGAGCGCCGACTCACCGCCGTCGTCCACCGCGAACGCCGCGCGCAGCGCCGCGAGGATCTCGACGGTGGCCTGATCGTTGTTCATGCGCCCATGAAAACACCGGGCACCGACACCCGGACATGCGGGAGGGGCGGCCCCGTCGGACGGAGCCGCCCCTCAGTTGATCCGGCCCCGGAGCGGTGGGGGCCGTACCGCTCGGTGCCGGCCCCGGTCAGGGGGAGGGGCGGCACCGCCGGGTCGGTTACTTCTTGTCGAGCAGGTCCTGGACCTTCGCACGGACCCCGTCCGTCGCGAGCCCCCGTATCGTCAGCGTCGTCCGGCGGCGCAGGACGTCGTCGACCGTCTCGGCCCACTCGGTGTCGCGGGCGTAGACGACCTGCGCCCAGATCTCCGGCGCGTCGGGGTGGACGCGCTCGCCCAGCTCGGGGTTCTCGTTGGCGAGGCGGGCGATGTCGAAGGCCAGCGACCCGTAGTGCGTGGCCAGGTGCCTGGCGGTGTCGGCGCCCATCCGGGGGCCCGGCGCCGGACGGTCCACCAGCAGCCGGTGGGCGACCGCGCGCGGGTTGGCGACCCCCGGCAGCGGCAGCCTCTTCGGCAGCGAGGCGACCGGCTCGAAGTCCTCGCCCAGCGGCCGGCCCGGCAGAGTCTCCAGCTTCTTCATGATCGTTCGGCCGATGTGCCGGAACGTCGTCCACTTGCCGCCCGCGACGGACAGCATGCCGCCCCGGCCCTCGGTGACGACCGTCTCGCGCTTGGCCTTCGCCGTGTCGCCGGGGCCGCCCGGCAGCACCCGCAGACCGGCGAAGGCGTACGTGATCAGGTCACGGTCGAGCTGCTGGTCCCGGATCGAGAACGCGGCCTCGTCCAGGATCTGGGCTATGTCCTTGTCGTCGACCGCGACGTCCGCCGGGTCGCCCTCGTACATCTCGTCGGTCGTGCCGAGCAGCAGCATGTCCTCCCAGGGGAGGGCGAAGGTGATGCGGTACTTGTCGATCGGGGTGGCGAGCGCGGCCTTCCACGGAGCCGTCCGCTTCAGTACCAGATGCGCGCCCTTGGACAGCCGGATGGAGGGGGCCGCGTTCGGGTTCTCCATCCTGCGCAGGTGGTCGACCCACGGCCCGGTCGCGTTCAGCACCAGCCGCGCGCTGACCCCGAACTCGTCGCCGGAGAGCCGGTCGCGCAGCTCCGCACCGGTCACCCGGCCCTTGGTGAAGCGCAGCCCGGTTACTTCGGCGTGGTTCAGCACCACCGCGCCGGACTCGACGGCCGCGCGGACCGTCATCAGCGCCATCCGGGAGTCGTTCATCTGGTCGTCGCCGTACACGGCCACGGCCTTGAGGTTCTCGGTGCGCAGCTCGGGCACGTCCTGCGCCGCCTTGGCGGGGGACAGGAGATGACCCACGCCGTCACCGAACGCCGAGAGCGCGGAGTAGGCGAAGACGCCCGCCCCGAGCTTCGCCGCGCCGTGCGGCCCGCCCTTGTACACGGGGAGGTAGAACGTGAGCGGGTTCGCCAGGTGGGGGGCCACCTGGCGGGAGACCGCACGGCGCTCGAAGTGGTTCTCCGCCACCAGCTTCACCGCGCCGGTCTGCAGATAGCGCAAGCCCCCGTGGAGCAGTTTGGAGGAGGCGGAGGAGGTGGCGCCGGCGAAGTCACCGGCGTCGACCAGCGCCACCCTGAGCCCGGACTGCGCGGCGTGCCAGGCGGTGGAGATGCCCAGGATGCCGCCGCCGATCACGAGAAGGTCGTACGACGCCTTGGAGAGCTGCTCCCGGGTCTCGGCACGGCTCGGGTTCGAGCCGGACGCCGGGCGCGTCCCCAGGGCAGGCAGGGTCTGCAGGGTGGACTGACTGGTCATGTCGGGTTCTTACTCCTCATCAGAGCCGGCGGAAGGAGCCGTCGTGGGCCCTTGGCTCAGCTCTCGTCCTCGATCCAGCCCATGGTCCGCTCGACGGCCTTGAGCCAGCTCTTGTACTCACGGTCGCGGGTCTCCGCGTCCATGCGGGGGGTCCACTCGGCGGCCCGACGCCAGTTGGCGCGCAGGTCGTCGGTGTTGGTCCAGAAGCCGACGGCGAGACCGGCGGCGTAGGCGGCGCCGAGGCAGGTGGTCTCGGCGACCATCGGGCGCACCACGGGGGCGTCCAGGAAGTCCGAGAGCGTCTGCATCAGCAGGTTGTTGGAGGTCATGCCGCCGTCGACCTTGAGGGCAGCGAGCTCGACGCCCGAGTCCTTGGTCATGGCGTCCGTGATCTCACGGGTCTGCCAGGCGGTGGCCTCCAGGACGGCGCGCGCGAGGTGCGCCTTGGTGACGTACCGGGTCAGACCGGCGATCACACCGCGGGCGTCGGAGCGCCAGTACGGGGCGAACAGACCGGAGAAGGCCGGCACGAAGTACGCGCCGCCGTTGTCCTCGACCGAGAGCGCCAGCGTCTCGATCTCGGCGGCGGTGGAGATGAGCCCCATCTGGTCGCGCATCCACTGCACCAGCGAACCGGTGACGGCGATCGAGCCCTCCAGCGCGTAGACCGGCTTCTGGTCGCCGATCCGGTAGCCGACCGTGGTCAGCAGGCCGCTGTAGGAGTTGATGATCTTCTCGCCGGTGTTCATCAGCATGAAGGTGCCGGTGCCGTACGTGGACTTGGCCTCGCCCTCGGCGAAACAGGTCTGGCCGAACAGGGCCGCCTGCTGGTCGCCGAGCGCGGACGCGACCGGGATGCCGCCGAGCAGGTCACCGAGCTTGCCGCCGGTGATCTCGCCGTACACCTCGGCGGAGGAGCGGATCTCCGGGAGCATCGACAGCGGGACGCCGATGGACTCGGCGATCTTCTCGTCCCACTGCAGGGTGTGCAGGTTCATCAGGAGGGTGCGGGAGGCGTTGGTGACGTCGGTGTAGTGCTTGCCGCCGTTGACACCGCCCGTCAGGTTCCAGATGACCCAGGTGTCCATGGTGCCGAAGAGGATGTCCCCGGCCTCGGCGCGCTCCCGCAGACCCTCGACGTTGTCGAGCAGCCAGCGGGCCTTGGGACCGGCGAAGTAGGAGGCCAGGGGAAGGCCGGTCTCACGGCGGAAGCGGTCCTGGCCGACGTTGCGGCCGAGCTCTTTGCAGAGGGCGTCGGTGCGGGTGTCCTGCCAGACGATGGCGTTGTGGACGGGCTCACCGGTGTTCTTGTCCCAGAGCAGCGTGGTCTCGCGCTGGTTGGTGATGCCGATGGCCTTGATGTCGTCCCGGGTGATGCCGGCCTTCTCGATGGCCCCGGCGACGACCTCCTGGACGTTCGTCCAGATCTCGGTGGCGTTGTGCTCGACCCAGCCCGGCTTCGGGAAGATCTGCTCGTGCTCCTTCTGGTCGACGGAGACGATGCGTCCGTCGCGGTCGAAGACGATGCAGCGGCTGGAGGTGGTGCCCTGGTCGATGGCGGCGATGAAGGGGCCGGCGGTGTGGGCGTCGGTCACGGTGTGCTCCTGAAAGTTCACTGGTCGAAGGGCTGTACGTACGGCGCGTGCTGAGCGTTTCGTGAAATCACGGGGTTCCGGAAGTCAGCGGCTCGGTGCTCTTAAGCGAATGCGACGTTGTAGATGCCTGCGGCGATGGCGGCACCGATCAGGGGACCGACCACCGGGACCCAGGCGTAGCCCCAGTCGGAGCCGCCCTTGTTGGGCAGGGGCAGGAGGGCGTGCACGATACGCGGGCCGAGGTCACGGGCCGGGTTGATCGCGTAACCGGTCGGGCCGCCGAGGGACAGACCGATCGAGACCACGACGAGCGCGGTGATCAGGGCGCCGAGCGTGCCGAGACCCTTGCCCTCGCCGTTCAGGCCCTGGGTGAGGACCGCGAGGACGAGCACGATGGTGCCGATGACCTCGGTGGCGATGTTCTGCCACGCGACGCGGATCTCGGGGCCGGTGGAGAAGATGCCGAGCACGGGGCCGGCGGCGGTCTCCCGGGCCTCGACGGACTTGGCCCGGGCGGCCTCCGCCGGCTCGCCGACGATCTCCCGGTCGGTGAGGTGGGCGTGGAACTGGCCGTAGTAGGCGACCCAGACCAGGGCGGCACCGATCATCGCGCCGAGCAGCTGCCCGCCCCAGTAGGTGGGGACCTGGCTCCACTCGATGCCGTCGTCCTTCAGCGCGAGCGCCAGGGTCACGGCCGGGTTCAGGTGGGCGCCGGAGAGCGGCGCGGAGGTGTAGACGGCCGTGAGAACGGCAAAACCCCACCCGAAGGTGATGGCGAGCCAACCGGCGTTACGGGCCTTGGAGGCCTTCAGTGTGACGGCCGCGCACACGCCACCGCCGAGCAGGATGAGTATGGCGGTACCGATGGTCTCGCCGATGAAGATGTCGGAGCTGGACACCCGCGACTCCTTTGTCCTTCGTCCAGGGGAAAGAGTTCGGCCCTTGGCGTTGTCACACTCTAGCGCGGATTGCCGGTAGGTGTTCGACAATGTCGACCGATGGACGGGAGTCTTGCTCCGGCGTTACAGGCACGTCAAGAGTTGTGTTGTCGAAAGCACGATCGTTATTGATCGAACCGGCTCGTCGATCTTGTGATGGCTGCGGGGCACACGCGGGCGGATGACGCGTACGCACGCGTACGGCGAAGGCCGGGACACCGTGAGGCGTCCCGGCCTTCGCCGTGCCGGGTGGCGGCCGTCAGAACCGCGCCGCGCCCAGGTCCCGCGACACCGCGCGGGCGCAGTCCCGTACGGCCGCGATCAGCTCGGAGCGCAGCTCGCCCTCGCGGCACAGCCGCTCCACGGCGCCGGTGATGCCGACCGCGCCCACGGGCATGCGCCGCCGGTCGTGGATGGGGGCGGCGATGGAGGCGACCCCCTCCCACGTCTCCTCGACGTCGGCCGCGTACCCGCGCGCGCGGGTGATGTCCAGGACGCCCTCGAAGTCGTCCGGAGCGCAGACGGTCCGCTCGGTGAACGCCTTGCGCTCGGCCTCCAGGACCTCGCTGTGCGCCACCGGGTCGTACGCCGCGAGGACCTTGCCCAGCGCCGTGGAGTGCAGGGGCTGCATGGCGCCGATCTCCAGGACCTGCCGGCTGTCGTCGGGCCGGAAGACGTGGTGCACGATCAGCACGCCCTGCTGGTGCAGCACCCCCAGGTGGACGCTCTCGCCGCTGGAGCGGGCCAGGTCGTCCGTCCAGACCAGGGCGCGGGCCCGCAGCTCGTGGACGTCGAGATAGGTGGTCCCCAGCCGCAGCAGTTCGGCCCCCAGCTGGTACCGCCCGGAGGCGTCGTCCTGCTCGACGAAGCCCTCCTGCTGGAGCGTGCGCAATATGCCGTGGGCGGTGCCCTTGGCGAGGCCCAGCGACGAGGCGATGTCCGACAGGCCGAGCCGCCGCTCGCCGCCCGCGAGCAGCCGCAGCATCGCGGCCGCCCGTTCGAGCGACTGGATGTTCCGTGCCATCGCCGTCCTGCCTCCGTCCCCTTCGACCGCCGTACGTGAATGATCCCCAACGTTCGGCAATGTCGAACACTACCGGTCGTTGCCGACCTCTCGCCAATGGCCGTCAACAGCTTTTCGGCCACGCTCGCCGAGCGGTGATTCTCCCGTGCCCGTCCGGTGTCCGTTCGGTGATCGTGTGATCGTGGGGTGGTCATGCCGTGCCGGAGCGGTGTCCGACGTCCATTCGTCGTCGGAGTAAACCGCACCCGGCCACCCACGCCACGTTCGTCCGTCCCGTGGACGCCCCTGACCATCCGCGGCGCTCCGGGCTACCCTTGCGGCGTGCGCCTTCCACGGGAAGCCGCAAAGCCGACAGCCGTCGCACTCCAGGGAGCAGCTCCATGGCCTCGTTGCCGAACCCGTCCCCTACGTCCGCCGCCGCAGGCCGGGCCCGATCCGACGCACTGCGTGAGGCCCTCGCCACCCGAGTGGTGGTAGCCGACGGCGCCATGGGCACCATGCTCCAGGCCCAGGACCCCACCCTCGAGGACTTCCAGCAGCTGGAGGGCTGCAACGAGGTCCTGAACGTCACCCGCCCGGACATCGTCCGCTCGGTCCACGAGGAGTACTTCTCGGTGGGCGTCGACTGCGTCGAGACGAACACCTTCGGCGCCAACCACACCGCGATGGCCGAATACGACATCGCCGAGCGCGTGTACGAGCTGTCCGAGGCCGGCGCCCGCATCGCCCGCGAGACCGCCGACGAGTTCGGCGCCCGCGACGGCCGCCAGCGCTGGGTCCTCGGCTCCATCGGCCCGGGTACGAAGCTGCCGACCCTCGGCCACATCGACTACGCCACGCTCCGCGACGGCTTCCAGGCGAACGCCGAGGGCCTGCTCGCCGGCGGCGCCGACGCCCTCATCGTGGAGACCACACAGGACCTCCTCCAGACGAAGTCCTCGATCCTTGGCGCCCGCCGCGCCATGGAGGCCACCGGCACCGACGTGCCCCTGCTGGTCTCGATGGCGTTCGAGACGACCGGCACGATGCTGCTGGGCTCGGAGATCGGCGCCGCGCTGACCGCGCTGGAGCCGCTCGGCATCGACATGATCGGCCTGAACTGCTCCACCGGCCCCGCCGAGATGAGCGAGCACCTGCGCTATCTGGCCCGCCACTCGCGCACCCCGCTGCTGTGCATGCCCAACGCGGGCCTGCCGATCCTCACCAAGGACGGCGCCCACTTCCCGCTCGGCCCCGAGGGCCTGGCCGACGCCCAGGACACCTTCGTACGCGACTACGGCCTGAACCTGGTCGGCGGCTGTTGCGGCACCACCCCCGAACACCTGCGCCAACTCGTGGAGCGCGTGCGGGGCGCCACGCCCGCCGAACGCCATCCGCAGCCCGAGCCCGGCGCCGCCTCCCTCTACCAGACGGTCCCCTTCCGCCAGGACACCTCCTACATGGCGATCGGCGAGCGGACCAACGCCAACGGCTCGAAGAAGTTCCGCGAGGCCATGCTGGAGGCCCGCTGGGACGACTGTGTGGAGATGGCCCGCGACCAGATCCGCGAGGGCGCGCACATGCTCGACCTCTGCGTCGACTACGTGGGCCGCGACGGCGTCGCCGACATGGCCGAACTCGCCGGCCGATTCGCCACCGCCTCCACCCTCCCCATCGTCCTCGACTCCACCGAGGTGGACGTCATCCAGGCCGGGCTGGAGAAGCTGGGCGGCCGCGCGGTCATCAACTCCGTCAACTACGAGGACGGCGACGGCCCCGAGTCCCGCTTCGCGAAGGTCACCCGGCTCGCCCAGGAGCACGGTGCCGCGCTGATCGCGCTGACCATCGACGAGGAGGGCCAGGCCCGCACCCCCGAGAAGAAGGTCGAGATCGCCGAACGGCTCATCGACGACCTCACCGGCAACTGGGGCATCCACGAGTCGGACATCCTCATCGACACCCTGACCTTCACCATCTGTACCGGTCAGGAGGAGTCCCGGGGGGACGGCATCGCCACCATCGAGGCGATCCGCGAGCTTAAGCGCCGTCACCCGGACGTCCAGACCACCCTCGGTCTGTCGAACATCTCCTTCGGCCTGAACCCGGCCGCCCGTATCCTCCTCAACTCCGTCTTCCTGGACGAGTGTGTGAAGGCGGGCCTGGACTCGGCGATCGTGCACGCCTCGAAGATCCTGCCGATCGCCCGCTTCAGCGAGGAGGAGGTGCAAACGGCCCTCGACCTCATCCACGACCGCCGCACCGAGGGCTACGACCCCCTCCAGAAGCTCATGCAGCTCTTCGAGGGCGCCACCGCCAAGTCGTTGAAGGCGGGCAAGGCCGAGGAACTGGCCGCCCTCCCGCTGGAGGAGCGCCTCAAGCGCCGCATCATCGACGGCGAGAAGAACGGCCTCGAAGCCGACCTGGACGCCGCCCTCCAGGACCGTCCCGCTCTCGACATCGTCAACGACACCCTGCTGGACGGGATGAAGGTCGTCGGTGAGTTGTTCGGCTCGGGGCAGATGCAGTTGCCGTTCGTGCTGCAGTCCGCCGAGGTGATGAAGTCCGCGGTGGCCTACCTGGAGCCGCACATGGAGAAGTCGGACGCGGAGGGCAAGGGCACCATCGTGCTGGCCACCGTGCGCGGCGACGTCCACGACATCGGCAAGAACCTCGTCGACATCATCCTGTCCAACAACGGCTACAACGTCGTCAACCTCGGCATCAAGCAGCCGGTCTCCGCGATCCTGGACGCCGCCGCCGAGCACCGCGCCGACGTCATCGGCATGTCCGGGCTCCTGGTCAAGTCCACGGTGATCATGAAGGAGAACCTGGAGGAGCTCAACCAGCGCGGCCTGGCCGCCGACTACCCCGTCATCCTCGGCGGCGCAGCCCTCACCCGCGCCTACGTCGAGCAGGACCTGCACGAGATCTACGAGGGCGAGGTCCGCTACGCCCGCGACGCCTTCGAGGGCCTGCGCCTCATGGACGCCCTGATCGGTGTCAAGCGGGGCGTGCCCGGGGCGAAGCTGCCCGAGCTCAAGCAGCGCCGGGTACGGGCGACGGCCGCCACCACCGTGGTCGAGGAGCGCCCCGAGGAGGGCCACGTCCGCTCCGACGTCGCCACCGACAACCCCGTCCCCACCCCGCCGTTCTGGGGCACCCGCGTCATCAAGGGCATCCAGCTCAAGGAGTACGCGACCTGGCTGGACGAGGGCGCGCTGTTCAAGGGCCAGTGGGGGCTCAAGCAGGCCCGCACGGGCGACGGGCCGACCTACGAGGAGCTCGTCGAGACCGAGGGCCGGCCCCGGCTGCGCGGCCTGCTCGACAAGCTGCAGACCGAGAACCTCCTCGAAGCGGCCGTCGTCTACGGCTACTTCCCCTGTGTGTCCAAGGACGACGACCTGATCATCCTGGACGACGACGGGAACGAGCGGACCCGGTTCTCCTTCCCGCGCCAGCGACGGGGCCGGCGCCTGTGCCTGGCCGACTTCTTCCGCCCGGAGGAGTCCGGCGAGAGGGACGTCGTGGGCCTCCAGGTCGTCACCGTCGGCTCCCGCATCGGCGAGGAGACCGCCCAGCTCTTCGAGTCCAACGCCTACCGCGACTACCTCGAACTCCACGGCCTGTCCGTGCAGTTGGCCGAAGCCCTCGCCGAGTACTGGCACGCGCGCGTCCGCTCCGAGCTGGGCTTCGCCGGGGAGGACCCGGCCGCGATCGAGGACATGTTCGACCTCAAGTACCGCGGTGCCCGCTTCTCCCTCGGCTACGGCGCCTGCCCCGACCTGGAGGACCGGGCCAAGATCGCGGAGCTGCTGGAGCCCGAGCGGATCGGCGTACAGCTGTCGGAGGAGTTCCAGCTCCACCCCGAGCAGTCCACCGACGCCATCGTCATCCACCACCCCGAGGCGAAGTACTTCAACGCGCGGTAGCTCCGCTGGGAGCCGTGTTCGACCGCGGGTGCGTGGGGGCTGGCCGCGCCGGCGGAGCCGCACATCGAGTACAGCCCCGCGCCCCTTCAGGGGCGCGTTGGCCCCCCAAGGCTGTGAGGCGGACCGCGCCTGGTCGGCAGCCCCGCAAGGCATTTGGCCGCGCGTTCCCTCGGGCGGCGTCGTAGACTGGTCGGTCCACCGCAGGCCGGTTCCCCATCCGGGAACCGGCCTGCTCGTCCCACAAGGAGGTGCGCCGGATGACCACGACGATCCCCGCGCTAGGAACCCGTACGGCCGAAGGCTCCGCCCTGCAGGCCGTGCTCCTCGACATGGACGGCACCCTCGTGGACACCGAGGGCTTCTGGTGGGACGTGGAGGTCGAGGTCTTCGCCGGCCTTGGTCATGTCCTCGACGACTCCTGGCGCCATGTCGTGGTCGGCGGCCCCATGAGCCGCAGCGCGGGTTTCCTGATCGAGGCCACCGGCGCCGACATCACCCTCGCCGAGCTGACCGTGCTGCTCAACGACGGCTTCGAGGCCCGCATCGGGCGCGCGCTGCCGCTGATGCCCGGCGCCTCCAGACTCCTCGCCGAACTCGCCGCGCACGGCGTGCCCACCGCTCTGGTCTCCGCCTCGCACCGGCGCATCATCGACCGCGTCCTGGCCTCGCTCGGCCCCCAGCACTTCGCGCTGACCGTCGCGGGCGACGAGGTCGAACGCACCAAGCCGTTCCCCGACCCCTACCTGCTGGCGGCCTCCGGACTGGGTGCCGACCCGGCCCGGTGCGCGGTCATCGAGGACACCGCGACCGGCGTCGCCGCCGCCGAGGCCGCAGGCTGCCATGTCGTCGCCGTCCCGTCCGTGGCCCCCATCGCCCCCGCCGCCCGGCGCACCGTCGTGACCTCCCTGGAAGAGGTCGACCTGCCATTTCTGCGCGGCCTGATGGCGGCGACGGTCAATTGAAAACGCAAGGAATTCCAAGATCACTCACAGGGCAGGGTCCGGGAAATTCAATCGGCCGGGAATGACTGAATTCCCGCACTTGGGAACCCCTTTCCGGCTGTGACGTTTGCCACTCGAAAGGGGCTCCGGGAGCCCCTTCGAGCGCGCCCAATCCCCGCATTCAGGGGTGTTCGGCGCGCCCTTGTGTCCCGATTGGTGAAGGGTGCACCCAAACATTCCGTGCGTGCTACACCGTTTCCGTCCGCGCCCGGTTCCGCAGCGTGATGGGAACTCAACTCCGGTACGTACGAACCCCTCTGGCGGTGCGGGCTAATCTCGACGCGAGAACATCGCCGTACATCCCGTGACGCGCTCGCACCACCCCGCCGGCACCCGTCTCGGAACACAGCTCTGGAGAAACAACGAGCATGAACCGCAAGACCTTGGTGCTGCCGGCCCTGATCGGTCTGCTCACCCCGGTACTCGCCGCCTGCGGAGCGACCGACAGCGCGGGCGGCAGCGGTGACGCGATCGTCGTCGGCACCACCGACCGGTTCGCCGCCTCGAAGGCGGCCCCGGCGCCCATCGACCCGGCCTACGCCTACGACGTCGGTACCTGGAACATCCTCCGCCAGACCGTCCAGACCCTCCTGGTCCAGCCCCGCGGCGACGGCGAACCGGAACCCGAGGCCGCCTCCAGCTGCGCCTTCACCGACAGCGGCAACGAGCGCTACGCCTGCAAGCTGCGGACCGGCCTGAAGTTCGCCGACGGCTCCCCGGTGACCGCCGAGGACGTGAAGTTCTCCATCGACCGCGCCCGCTCCATCAAGGCCGACAGCGGTGTCTTCGCCCTGCTGTCCACCATCGACCTCGTCGAGACCAAGGGCGACAACGAGGTGATCTTCCACCTCAACGGCCCCGACGCGACCCTGCCGTACAAGCTGTCCACCCCCGTCGCCGGCATCGTCAACCCCGCCGACTACGACAAGGGCGAGCTGCGCGACGGCTTCCAGGTCGACGGCTCCGGCCCGTACACCCTGGACGCCGAGGTCGAGGACGGCGAACTGGTCAAGGCCGTCTTCACCAAGAACCCCCACTACCGCGGCCAGTTGGACCCGAAGAACGACAAGGTCGAGCTGCGCTCCTTCGCCGACGCCGACGCCATGGGCACCGCGCTCCAGGACGGCGACATCGACCTGATGACCCGCACCATGACGCCGGAACAGATCACCAAGCTCTCCGCGTCCCACGACAGCGACATCGACGTGATCGAGTCCGCCGGCCTCGAGATCCGCTACCTCGCCTTCAACACCGACGCCTCCCCGGTCAGGAGCACAGCCGTCCGCCGGGCCATGGCCGAGACCATCGACCGCGGCGAACTCGTCGCCAAGGTTTACGGCTCCCAGGCCGAACCCCTCTTCTCGCTGGTCCCCGCAGGCATCACCGGCCACTCCAACTCGTTCTTCAACAAGTACGGCGACCCGGACCCCGCCAAGGCCAGGTCGACCCTGGAAGCGGCCGGCATCACCACCCCGGTGAAGCTGACCCTCCACTACACGACCGACCACTACGGCGCGGCCACGAAGAAGGAGTTCGAGCTGCTCAGGAAGCAGCTCAACGACAGCGGCCTGTTCGACGTCACCATCAAGGGCACCCCCTGGTCGACGTTCCGCCCGGCCGAACAGGAGGGCGAGTACGCCGTCTACGGCATGGGCTGGTTCCCCGACTTCCCCGACGCCGACAACTACCTCGCGCCCTTCCTCGACAAGGACAACTTCCTCGGCTCGCCCTACGCGAACAGCGAGATCCGCGGCAAGCTGATCCCCGAGTCCCGCCGCGAGGCCGACCGCCTCACCGCCTCCGGAAGCCTCACCGGCATCCAGGACATCGTCGCCGACGACGTACCCGTTCTGCCGCTGTGGCAGGGCAACCAGTACGTCGCCGCCCGCGACGACATCACCGGCGCCGAATACGCCCTCAACACCGCCTCCACGCTCCAGCTCTGGGAGCTGAGCCGCGGCAGAAGCGACTGACCGGACCTCACCATCCGCCCCGGGCGAGGCCGAACGGCCTCGGGGGACCCCGGAGCGCCCGCAATGCATCCGACGACACAAGGCATCCATACGTGAACATACGCACCCAGTGGCCCGTCCTGACCATCGCGACAGGGCTGGCCGCCGGCCTGCTGACCGGTTGTGGCTCCGAATCGGGGGGATCCGGGGACTCCGGCTCCAACGTGGCGATCGGGATGTCCGAGGACGTCCTGGCCACCGACCCCGCCTCCGGCTACGACCCCGGGTCCTGGCTCCTCTTCAACAACGTCTTCCAGTCGCTGCTGAGCTTCCCCAACGGCGCCACCGAGCCCGAACCGGACCTCGCCGAGGAGTGCTCCTTCGCGGACAGCGGCGCCACGGTCTACGAGTGCACCCTCAAGGACGGACTGAAGTTCAGCAACGGTGAGGCGCTCACCGCGAAGGACGTCAAGTTCTCCTTCGACCGCATGCTGAAGATCAACGACGACGCCGGCCCCGCGATCATGTTCCCCATGCTCGACAAGGTCGAGACCCCGGACGACAAGACCGTCCGCTTCGACCTCAAGTACGCCGACGCCACCTTCCCCAGCAAGATCGCCTCCGGCGCCGGCTCGATCGTCGACGAGAGCTCCTACGACGCCGACGGCCTCCGCAAGGACGGCGAGGCGGTCGGCTCCGGCCCCTACAAGCTGGAGTCCTTCGGCGAGGACGAGGCCGTCTTCACCGTCAACGAGAACTACACGGGCACTGCCGACGTCGAGAACAGCGGCGTCACCCTCAAGTTCTTCCACGGCGACCAGGACGCCCTGAAGAAGGCCCTCCTGGAGGGCGACCTCGACGTCACCTACCGCGGCCTCAGCGCCTCCGACATCTCCGACATCGAGACCGACACCTCCACCGCCGACGGCGTCGACATCGTCGACGGCACCGGCGCCGAGGTCCAGCACCTCGTCTTCAACATGGACGATCCCGTAACCGGCAAGCTCGGCGTCCGCCAGGCCATCGCCTACCTCCTGGACCGCGACGCCCTCGTCAACGAGGTCTACCAGGGCACCGCCACGCCGCTGTACTCGATCATCCCGGCCGGCATCACCGGCCACAACACGGCCTTCTTCGACACCTACGGCGCCCGCCCCTCCAAGGACAAGGCCCAGGCCGCCCTGCGCGCCGACGGCATCACCGACAAGGTCGAACTGACCCTCTGGTCCACGCCGTCGCGCTACGGCCCCTCCACCGACCAGGAGTTGGAGGCCGTCGCCCAGCAGCTCAACGACAGCGGCCTGTTCGACGCGAAGGTGGAGTCCGTCGCCTTCGACCAGTACGAGAAGGACATCGCCGCCGGCAAGTACGGCGTCTACGTGAAGGGCTGGGTCCCCGACTACCCGGACCCCGACAACTTCACCAGCCCCTTCTTCGGCAAGGGCAACGTGCTCGGCAACAACTACTCCAACGACACCATCACCGGTGAACTCCTCCCGAAGACCGCCGCCGAGAGCGAGCGCTCCTCCACGGAGAAGGAGTACGCCGAACTGCAGAACATCGTCGCCACCGACGTCCCCCTCATCCCCATCTGGCAGGCCAAGCAGTACGCCGTCGTCCGCGACAACGTCTACGGCCTGGAGTACTGCCTGGACGCGTCGACCGTCTTCCGCTTCTGGGAGATCAGCAAGGGCTGACGCCCTGCCGGTCCCCGCACGACCGAGGGCGCCCTCTTCCGGTGAAGAGGGCGCCCTCGGCGCGTGGTTCGACGCCCGATCGCCTACTGGGCGCCGGGACGCACCAACCCGCTCTCGTACGCGTACACCGCCGCCTGCACGCGGTCACGCAGCCCCAGCTTGGTCAGCACATGCCCCACATGCGTCTTGACGGTGGTCTCGCTGACGAACAGATCGGCGGCGATCTCCGCGTTCGACAAACCCCGGGCCACCAGCTTCAGCACCTCTACCTCACGGTCGGTCAGCGTGTGCAGCGTGTCCGGCACCGGCTCGTCACCCGACGGCAGATGCACCGCGTACTTGTCGAGAAGCCGCCGCGTGATGCTCGGCGCGAGCATCGCCTCCCCGCCCGCCACCACCCGGATCGCCTGCACCAGCTCATTGGCCGGCGCGTCCTTCAGCAGAAACCCGCTGGCGCCCGCCCGCAGCGCCTCCACCACATACTCGTCCAGATCGAACGTGGTCAGCACCAACACCTTCGCCGGCCCGTCGCGCCCCGGCCCCGTGATCTGCCGGGTCGCCTCCACCCCGTCCATCCGAGGCATACGGATGTCCATCAGAACCACATCGGGCTGCAACGCCCGCACCTGGTCGAGCGCCTGAAGGCCGTCCCCGGCCTCCCCGACGACCGCGAGATCCTGCTCCGCCTCCAGAATCATCCGGAACCCGGTACGCAGCAGCGGCTGGTCGTCGACCAGTAGGACGCGGATGGCCACGAAAATCTCCTTCGGCTAGTCCGCGCCCATTCTGCCCTGCCCGTCGGCCCCAGCCTCGGGCGACCTCACCTGGAGGGGGTACGGCGGGGGAGTACCACCGAACTCCGGACACACCGACCGGTGGTCGCACCAGCCGCACAGCTTCGTCGGCCGGGGCCGCCAGTCCCCGCTCTCCGTGGCCAGCCTGATCGCCTCCCACAACGCGAGCAGCTTCCGCTCCACGCGCTCCAGATCCGCCACCACCGGGTCGTACGTCAGCACATCACCACTGCCGAGATAGACGAGCTGGAGCCGACGCGGCACCACCTGCTTCAGCCGCCACACCACCAGGGCGTAGAACTTCATCTGGAACAGCGCGCCCTCCGCGTACTCGGGCCTAGGTGCCTTCCCCGTCTTGTAGTCGACGATCCGCACCTCGCCCGTGGGCGCCACATCCACCCGGTCGATGATCCCGCGCAGCCTGAGCCCCGAGTCCAGCTCCGCCTCCACGAACAACTCCCGCTCGGCGGGCTCCAGTCGCGTCGGGTCCTCCAGCGTGAACCAGCGCTCCACCAACTGCTCGGCCTCGGCCAGCCAGCGCGCCAGCCGCTCACCCTCCGGGTCGTCCGCGAACAGCTCCACGACCTCCGGCCTGCTCTCCCGCAGCCGGTCCCACTGCCCGGGCACCAGCGACCTGGCCCTGGGCGCCGTCCGCTCGGCCGCCGGCGCGTCGAAAAGCCTCTCCAGCACCGCGTGCACCAGCGTCCCCCGCGTCGCCGCCTCGCTCGGCTTCTCCGGCAGCCGGTCGATCACCCGGAACCGGTACAGCAGCGGACACTGCATGAAGTCACTGGCGCGCGAGGGCGACAGCGAGGCAGGCGGCGCGGCAGCCCGCACGGCGGGACGGTCGCCCTCGCCGCCCACGGGGACGGTGCCGGTGCCGTCGGTGCTGGTTTCCATGACCACAGACCATACGACCCGCCACTGACAGTGACAGCCACGGCCCCGCACGACGGCTCCGCACGACGGCCCCGGCCGACGTCACCGCAGTCGACACCCGTGTGCCTCGTGCGACGCGGGGAAGAGAGAGGGGGTGCCGGGGAGGAACGCACCCCGGCGACGGCATAGCATCGACCGCAGACCCTTCCGCCCGGCCACCGGGCGCGGAAGACGCTTCGAACGAGGGGACATCGTGGAGACGAGCGGCGGGAGCGGGCAGCCGCGGTCCGACAGCGACGAGGCGCCCGAGCGCGCACACCGCGACGCGACCGAGCCACCGGCGGACAGCCCCGCCCCCACCCCGCCCACGGCCCACCACGGCCCCGGCGATCCCGACGCCACCCCTTCGCCGGCCCCCGAGAAGCCGGGCACCACCGAGCAGCACGACGCCGTCGAGGAACCCTCCGCCGCCAACCTCCCCAAAGACTCCGAGGCCGCGAAGCCGTCGCAAAGCCCTGCGCACAACCTGTCGGCAGGCCCGACGGACCAACCGCCCGCGGGCTCGGCGAACAAGCCGCCGACAGACCCGGCTGACCAACCACCCGCGGATTCCCCGGACCAGCCCGCGGGCTCGGTGGACCAGCCCGAGGGCTCGGTGGACCGACCGTCCGAGGACCCGACCCGGCAACCGCCCGCGGACGCGACGGAGCCACCACCCGCGAACCGGGCTGACACACCACCCGCGGACGCGACGCACCGCCCCTCAGCCGACGCGACGCACGGACCGCCGTCGGACCCGATGAGCAGGCCCTCGGCGGACCCCGCGACCCCGGCCACGCCACCCAACCCGCACAAGACGCCGGCGGGCGAGCCGGAGCGCACGGTCACCTCCGAGCGCCCCCACGCCCACCCGGACACCGCCCCCAAGCCCCCCGAGCGCCCCAAGGAGCCCGGCGGCGGCATCCTCATGGGCCGCCCCTTCGGCGTACCCGTGTACGTCGCGCCCAGCTGGTTCCTCGTCGCCGCCCTGATCACCTGGGTCTTCGGCGGCCAGCTCGACCGCGTCCTACCCGAACTCGGCGGCACCCGCTACCTCGTCGCCCTCTTCTTCGCGGTCGCCTTCTACGCCTCCGTACTCGTCCACGAACTCGCCCACACCATCGCCGCCCTGCGCTACAAACTGCCGGTGCGCCGCATCCAGCTCCAGTTCTTCGGCGGCGTCTCGGAGATCGAGAAGGAGTCCGAGACCCCCGGCCGCGAGTTCATCCTCGCCTTCGTCGGCCCCCTGCTCTCCCTCGTCCTCGCCGGCGTCTTCTACGTCGCCCTGCTGGCCGTCGAACCAGGCACCGTCCCCGGCGTCCTGCTCGCCGGCCTGATGGTCTCCAACCTGATCGTCGCCGCCTTCAACCTCCTCCCCGGCCTGCCCCTGGACGGCGGCCGCATGCTCCGCGCCGTCGTCTGGAAGATCACCGGCAAACCGATGAGCGGCACCATCGCCGCCGCCTGGGTCGGCCGCGCCCTCGCCCTCTCCGTCCTCATCGGCCTACCACTGCTCACCCAGTCCGGACTGCTCGGCTCCGCCGCCGAGGACAGCGTCGGTATGGACACCGTCCTCGACGCCCTCCTCGCCGCGATCCTCGCCGCGATCATCTGGACCGGCGCAGGCAACAGCCTCCGCATGGCCCGACTGCGCGAACACCTCCCCGAACTCCAGGCCCGCACCCTCACCCGCCGCGCCGTCCCCGTAGAGACCGACACCCCCCTCTCCGAGGCCCTCCGCCGCGCCAACGAAGCCGGCGCCCGCGCCCTCGTCGTCGTCGACCCCGACGGCGAACCCCTCTCCCTCGTCCGCGAAGCCGCCATCGTCGGCGTTCCCGAACACCGCCGCCCCTGGGTAGCCGTCAGCGGCCTCGCCCAGGACCTCACCGACGGCATGCGCGTCTCCGCGGAACTCGCGGGCGAAGCCCTCCTCGACGCCCTCCGCGCGGCCCCGGCCACCGAATACCTGGTGGTGGAGGAGTCAGGAGAGATCTACGGAGTCCTCTCTGCGGCCGACGTCGAGCGAGCCTTCGTGAAGGCCATGGCAAGGCCCAGCTGAGCGCCCCGAAAGGGGCGCGGGGAACTGCGCGACCAGCCACCACGGACCCGCATGCCCCCACGGACGCGAGCCCACCCCCACCGTGGTCGGCGCGCCCTCCGGGGACCGGTACGCTGGGTCACATGTCCGAACCGACCGGTGCCGCCCGCCGTCGCGGGCCCTTCAAGGTCGGGGACCAGGTCCAGCTCACCGACCCCAAGGGACGCCACTACACGTTCACGCTCGAAGAGGGAAAGAACTTCCACACCCACAAGGGTTCCTTCCCGCATGACGAGCTGATCGGCGCTCCCGAGGGCAGTGTTGTCCGCACCACGGGGAACGTCGCCTACCTGGCGCTCCGCCCCCTGCTCCCCGACTACGTCCTGTCCATGCCCCGCGGCGCCGCCGTGGTCTACCCCAAGGACGCGGGGCAGATCCTCGCCTTCGCCGACATCTTCCCCGGCGCCCGTGTCGTCGAGGCCGGCGTCGGCTCCGGCTCGCTCAGCAGCTTCCTGCTGCGCGCCATCGGCGACCAGGGCATGCTGCACAGCTACGAGCGCCGCGCCGACTTCGCCGAGATCGCCCAGGCGAACGTGGAGCGCTACTTCGGCGGCCCCCACCCCGCCTGGCAGCTCACCGTCGGCGACCTCCAGGACAACCTGTCGGACACCGACGTCGACCGCGTCATCCTCGACATGCTCGCCCCCTGGGAATGCCTGGAAGCCGTCTCCAAGGCCCTCGTCCCCGGCGGCATCGTCTGCTGCTACGTGGCGACCACCACCCAGCTCGCCCGCACCGTCGAGTCCATCCGCGAGATCGGCTGCTTCAACGAGCCCAGCGCCTGGGAATCGATGATCCGCAACTGGCACATCGAGGGCCTCGCCGTCCGCCCCGACCACCGCATGATCGGCCACACCGGCTTCCTGCTCACCGCCCGCCGCCTCGCCGACGGCGTCGAGCCCCCCATGCGCCGCCGCCGCCCCGCCAAGGGCGCCTACGGCGAGGACTACGCGGGACCCAACGCCGACGGCGGCACCGGCCGCTGACCACCCGTACGACGAACACGCCATTGACGTGGCCGAGTTCCCCGCAGCGCCCGGGAACTCGGCCACGGCGTTTTCCCGTTGACGCGCCACCAGAAAGCTGCGGGAACCACGTACCCCGCCGTTCCCCACCCCTGTGACGTGTGGCACCATGCGGTCATCCCAACCGGCACAGCACCCTCAGGAGACGCTCCTAGTGCAGCAATCCGCCGTCCCGGAACTGGCACACGCGCACACCCGCCCCATCCACTGGCTCGCCACGGCCACCGCCCTCGCCGGAGTCGTGGCCCTGTCGTCCGCCCTCCAACCCGACGCGGCGCGAGCGGCCCAGGCCGACCCCAGGACCCAGCCGGCCCCGGCCGTCGTGGCGGCCCCCGACCCCACCGAGGTGGACCTCCCGCTCGACTGCGGACCCGTCGGGATCGTCGTGAAACAGAAGCGCTCCGGGGACCTCGACGGAGACGGCCGCCCGGAGACCGTGGCCGTCGTGCACTGCGACGCCAGCATGGGCACGCCGCCCGACGGCGTGTACGTCCTCACCCGCTCCACCGACGCCGCGCAGCCCCGCGTGGTGGCCACCCTCGTGAACCCCGAGGACCGCAAGACCGTCACCGACTTCGCCGTCCGTGACGCCGTCGTCACCGCGACCCTCCACGGCTACTCGTCGGAGGACGTCCCCAACTGCTGCCCCGACGTCACCGACCCCGTCAAGTGGCAGTGGAAGAACGGGGCGTTCACGCGCTCTACGCCCGCCGGAGCACAAAGCGTCTGAACACCACCCGACGGCAGACGAACGGGAAGTGATCACCCGGCAAACCCGGTGTGAGAAAACAGACACACGACGACGCGGAGTGCCCGACGAGTCACTCCGCGTCGGGACCGAAGACCTCGACCCTGTCCGAAACGCGACGTACATGGATGCAGTCGCCCGGACACTCCTTCGCGGAGTCCACCACATCCGCGAGAAGCGGCAGCGGAACGGGCGTTGTGGCCCCCGGAGCCTGCAACAACTCGTCCTCCGCGCTCTTCACGTAGGCCAGCCCATCGATGTCCAGCTCGAACACCTCGGGCGCGTACTGGGCGCAGATACCGTCACCGGTGCACAGGTCCTGGTCGATCCAGACCTCGAGCGCCTCGCCCTCGGCTCCGGCCTCCTGCTGCACGCTCATCTCTCCTGCCGTTTCATTCGTCGAGCCGGTCGGGAACGATGCAGGCTCTGACGGGTGTTGAACACTTCGACCCTACCTGGGGCCGCTTCCCAATCATGTTCGGTGGGTATTCCCCTGGCGTGAGGGAGAGCGCAAGGGTGAAGATCGGACACACCCCGACCGTCTTTGTGATCTAGGGGTTTCAATCGACACCCACCCAGGTAGGGTCTGGAAGCGTCCAGCTCCCCTTGGAGGAGGTGAGGACCGTGGCAGCCCACGACGACGACATGAACCGCGGCATCCGCCCGGGACGAGGGTCCGACGACCCCGCCGGGCAGATTGCCTACCTTGAGCAGGAGATCGCCGTCCTGCGACGCAAGCTCGCCGACTCTCCGCGACACACGAGGATTCTCGAAGAGCGGATCGTCGAGCTGCAGACCAATCTGGCCGGCGTGTCCGCACAGAACGAGCGGCTCGCCAACACGCTCCGTGAGGCCCGCGACCAGATCGTGGCCCTCAAGGAAGAAGTCGACCGGCTCGCACAGCCGCCGGCCGGCTTCGGTGTCTTCCTCACGGCGAACGAGGACGGCACGGCCGACATCTTCACCGGAGGCCGAAAGCTCCGGGTGAACGTCAGCCCGAGCGTCGACCTGGAAGAGCTCCGGCGCGGCCAGGAAGTGATGCTCAACGAAGCTCTCAACGTGGTCGAGGCCATGGAATTCGAGAGCGTCGGCGACATCGTCACCCTCAAGGAGATCCTCGAGGACGGCGAGCGCGCACTCGTGCAGGGGCACACCGACGAGGAACGGGTGGTACGGCTCGCCGAGCCGCTGCTGGACATCACCATCCGCCCCGGCGACGCCCTCCTGCTCGAACCCCGCTCCGGCTACGTCTACGAGGTCGTGCCCAAGAGCGAGGTCGAGGAACTCGTCCTCGAAGAGGTCCCCGACATCGGGTACGAGCAGATCGGTGGCCTCGGCAACCAGATCGAGATGATCCGCGACGCGGTCGAGCTCCCCTACCTCTACCCCGACCTGTTCAAGGAGCACGAACTGCGCCCGCCCAAGGGCGTCCTCCTCTACGGACCCCCCGGATGCGGCAAGACGCTCATCGCCAAGGCCGTGGCCAACTCACTGGCCAAGAAGGTCGCAGAAGTGACCGGCCAGGCCCAGGGCAAGAGCTTCTTCCTCAACATCAAGGGCCCCGAGCTCCTCAACAAGTACGTCGGCGAGACCGAGCGACAGATCCGCCTCGTCTTCCAGCGTGCGAGGGAGAAGGCCAGCGAGGGCACCCCCGTCATCGTCTTCTTCGACGAGATGGAATCCCTCTTCCGCACCCGCGGCTCCGGTGTCAGCTCGGACGTGGAGAACACCATCGTCCCCCAGCTGCTCGCCGAGATCGACGGCGTGGAAGGCCTGCAGAACGTCGTGGTCATCGGCGCCTCCAACCGCGAGGACATGATCGACCCCGCCATCCTGCGCCCCGGCCGCCTCGACGTGAAGATCAAGATCGAACGTCCGGACGCCGAAGCGGCCAAGGACATCTTCCAGAAGTACCTCACCGAGCGCCTCCCGCTCCACGCGGACGACCTCGGCGAACACGGCGGCTCCAAGGCCACCACCGTCCAGAGCATGATCCAGACGGCAGTGGAACACATGTACGCCGAATCCGAGGAGAACCGCTTCCTGGAAGTCACCTACGCCAACGGCGACAAGGAAGTCCTCTACTTCAAGGACTTCAACTCCGGCGCCATGATCGAGAACATCGTCGGCCGCGCCAAGAAAATGGCGATCAAGGACTTCCTCGACAAGAACCAGAAGGGCCTCCGCGTCTCCCACCTCCTCCAGGCCTGCGTGGACGAGTTCAAGGAGAACGAGGACCTGCCCAACACCACCAACCCGGACGACTGGGCCCGAATCTCCGGAAAGAAGGGCGAACGGATCGTCTACATCCGTACCCTGATCACCGGAAAGCAGGGCGCCGACACCGGACGCTCCATCGACACGGTGGCGAACACCGGACAGTACCTGTAAAACACAGGGCGGCTGCGGGTGCCCTCAGTGGGTACCCGCAGCCGACTGTTTTCCAGGTAAAGCCGGAGCAAGGCAATGACGCAAATGATCTCCCCACCAGCGCAGAGCCGTTCTAGGCTCTTTCGTACCGCCACGTCGCGCAGTGCGGGGACGGGCACCGCACACGCACCGGAGCGCCAGCGGTACTTGAGCAGCGTCCCCGACCGAGGACGCCGCCGGGCAAGGAGGGCCGCATGACCGTACGGCGAGTAATGGGCATCGAGACGGAGTACGGGATCTCCGTCCCCGGCCACCCCAATGCCAATGCCATGCTCACCTCGTCCCAGATCGTCAACGCCTACGCCGCGGCGATGCACCGGGCCCGCCGGGCCCGCTGGGACTTCGAGGAGGAGAATCCGCTGCGGGACGCGCGAGGCTTCGACCTCGCCCGCGAAGCCGCCGACTCCAGCCAGCTCACCGACGAGGACATCGGCCTCGCCAATGTCATCCTCACCAACGGCGCGCGGCTCTACGTCGACCACGCACACCCCGAATACAGCGCCCCAGAGGTCACCAACCCCATGGACGCCGTCCTGTGGGACAAGGCCGGCGAACGGATCATGGCCGAAGCCGCCGAACGCGCCGCCCAGCTCCCCGGCGCCCAGCCGATCCACCTCTACAAGAACAACACCGACAACAAGGGCGCCTCCTACGGCACGCACGAGAACTACCTGATGAAGCGGGAAACCGCTTTCTCGGACATCGTGCGCCACCTCACCCCCTTCTTCGTCTCCCGCCAGGTCTTCGCCGGCGCCGGCCGCGTCGGCATCGGCCAGGACGGCCACGAACACGGCTTCCAGCTCAGCCAGCGCGCCGACTACTTCGAGGTCGAGGTCGGCCTGGAGACCACACTCAAGCGCCCCATCATCAACACCCGCGACGAACCCCACGCGGACGCGGAGAAATACCGCCGCCTCCACGTGATCATCGGCGACGCCAACCTGTCCGAGATCTCGACCTACCTGAAACTGGGCACGACGGCGCTGGTGCTGTCGATGATCGAAGACGGCTTCATCGCCGTCGACCTGGCCGTCGACCAGCCCGTACGCACCCTCCACCAGGTCTCCCACGACCCGTCCCTGCAACGCCTCGTCACCCTCCGCAGCGGCCGCACCCTGACCGCCGTGCAACTCCAGATGGAGTACTACGAGCTGTCGCGCAAGTACGTGGAGGAGCGCTTCGGGGCCGACGCCGACGAACAGACCAAGGACGTCCTGAGCAGGTGGGAGGACACCCTCAACCGCCTGGAGAACGACCCGATGAGTCTGTCCGGGGAACTGGACTGGGTCGCCAAGCGGGAGCTCATGGAGGGCTACCGGCGCCGCGACAGCCTCGACTGGGACGCCGCCCGGCTCCACCTCGTCGACCTCCAGTACGCCGACGTGCGCCCCGAGAAGGGCCTCTACAACCGTCTCGCGGCCCGCGGCAAGATGAAGCGGCTCCTGGACGAGGCCGACGTCGACCGGGCCCGTACGAAGCCCCCGGAGGACACCCGGGCGTACTTCCGCGGGCGCTGCCTGGAGCAGTACGCCGACGACGTCGCCGCGGCCTCCTGGGACTCGGTGATCTTCGATCTCCCGGGCCGGGATTCGCTCCAGCGCGTCCCAACCCTCGAACCGCTTCGCGGAACGCGAAATCACGTCAAGGAGCTCCTGGACCGCTGCCGCACGGCGGAAGACCTGGTCAGGGTGCTGTCCGGCAACTGAACCGGGCCTCAATCGTGATCAGCGGGGCAGGGTGGAAACACCGCCGTCCGGGAATCATCGAGGTGGTCCCCGGACGTTGTGGAAACAACGGGGCCAATGTCAGACCCGGCTTGTAGGGTCTGATCATCACCGATCGGCAGGAATGCCGACCTGTCGACCATGTCGGGCAACAGAGCGGGGTGAGGGTTATGGCGACCAAGGACACCGGCGGCGGCCAGCAGAAGGCCACCCGTTCCACTGAAGAGGTCGAGGAGGCGCCGGAGGCGCAGGCTTCGGAGGACCTCAAGGAACGCCAGGAGAAGCTGAGCGACGACGTGGACTCGGTTCTCGACGAAATTGATGATGTACTCGAGGAAAATGCCGAGGATTTCGTGCGCTCCTTCGTGCAAAAGGGTGGCGAGTAAAGGCTGAGGGCTGCTCTAGCCTTCGAATTGAAGATTCGGGTTGCGGGGGATGGAAAAGGTCGAGAAGCGGTGCAGCGGCTGCAGGCGAGTGCTGCCTGTCACCGCTTTCGCCAAGGACAAGAACCGTAGCGACGGCCTTCAGGTGAGGTGTCGGGAGTGCGTGGCCGAGTACAGCGCCGCGCATTACCGGCGTCGCAGGCAGGCCATGGGGAAGCCCGTGCGGGAGAGGGTGGACGTCCCTCCCGGGCACATACTCTGCCGGACATGCGGCGACATCAAGCCGCACAGCGAGTGGCATCGCAACGCAACCGCGTCCGACGGCCTGTCGACGCGTTGCAAGGCGTGCCGGGCTGTCCAGAGCAGGCAGGACCATCTGAAGCGCGAGTACGGCATCACGGAAGCCGAACGCGACGAGCTGATCGCCTCCCAAGGAGGCGTCTGCTGCATATGTTTGGCGGCCTTGCCGGTGCATGTGGATCACTGCCACGAGACGGGTAGGGTCCGAGGCGTACTGTGCTTCAGCTGCAACGCGGCGCTGGGGCAGTTCAAGGATCGGCCCGACGTCATAAGGCGGGCTGCGACATACGTGGAAGGAAACGCGTGGAAGCCAACACTCGTAGCACCGGGCGTCTACCAGCTGCCTTCCTGACGCCTGGGTCGTCGTCCTTCATGGACTTCCTGTCGGAGCACCAGCCGGAGCTGCTGCCCGGCAAGCGGCAGCTGCCGCCGACCCAGGGCGTGATCGAGGCCCCGCACGGCACGACGATCGTGGCCGTGACGTTCCCCGGCGGTGTGGTGCTCGCCGGTGACCGCCGGGCCACGATGGGGAACATGATCGCGCAGCGGGACATCGAGAAGGTGTTCCCGGCCGACGAGTACTCGGCTGTCGGGATCGCCGGCACGGCCGGTCTGGCCGTGGAGATGGTGAAGCTGTTCCAGCTGGAGCTGGAGCACTTCGAGAAGGTCGAAGGGGCTCAGCTCTCCCTCGAGGGCAAGGCCAACCGTCTGTCGACCATGATCCGTTCCAACCTGGGCATGGCCATGCAGGGTCTGGCCGTCGTCCCGCTCTTCGCCGGTTACGACGTGGACCGCGAGAAGGGCCGCATCTTCTCGTACGACGTGACGGGTGGCCGTTCCGAGGAGAGTGGCTACGCGGCCACCGGCTCCGGTTCGATCTTCGCGCGCGGTGCCATGAAGAAGCTCTTCCGTGCCGACCTCTCCGAGGACGAGGCCACGACCCTCGTGATCCAGGCCCTCTATGACGCGGCAGACGACGACTCGGCGACCGGTGGTCCCGATGTCGCCCGCCGGATCTACCCCATCGTCACCGTGATCACCGAGGACGGCTTCCGCCGGCTCACCGACGAGGAGTCGTCCGAGATCGCCCGCTCGATCCTGGAGCGGCGTCTGGAGCAGCCCGACGGCCCGCGCGCCGCTCTGCTCTAGCCGGTCCGGTCGACGGCCCTCTTATCAAGGTGATCCAGTGACTTCGACAGAAAGGGACGGATAACCGGTGTCGACGCCGTTCTATGTCTCACCCCAGCAGGCCATGGCCGACCGGGCGGAGTACGCCCGCAAGGGCATCGCCCGTGGCCGCAGCCTGGTCGTGCTGCAGTATGCCGACGGCATCGTGTTCGTCGGTGAGAACCCGTCCCGTGCGCTGCACAAGTTCAGCGAGATCTACGACCGGATCGGTTTCGCGGCCGCCGGTAAGTACAACGAGTACGAGAATCTGCGGATCGGTGGTGTGCGGTACGCCGACCTGCGTGGTTACACCTATGACCGTGATGACGTGACCGCCCGTGGTCTCGCCAATGTCTATGCCCAGACCCTGGGCACGATCTTCTCCTCGTCGGCTGAGAAGCCGTACGAGGTGGAGCTGGTCGTGGCCGAGGTGGGGGAGGCCCCTGAGGGGGATCAGATCTACCGGCTGCCGCACGACGGTTCGATCGTCGACGAGCACGGCTCGGTCGCGGTCGGCGGTAACGCCGAGCAGATCAGCAGCTATCTGGACCAGCGTCACGAGGACGGCATGTCCCTGGCGGAGGCCCTGAAGCTCGCCGTCCAGGCGCTGTCCCGTGACACCAACGGCACTCAGCGGGAGATCCCCGCCGAGCGCCTCGAGGTCGCTGTTCTCGATCGCACCCGTCCGCAGCAGCGCAAGTTCAAGCGCATCGTCGGCCGCCAGCTCGCCCGGCTCCTGGAGACCGACGGCGCCGCCACCGAGGCCGAAAGCTCCGAGGAAGAGGAGTAGGGCCGGCTTCCGCGACCCCGCCCGTAGTGCGCCCCGGCCGACACAGGCCGGGGCGCGCGGCGTGGAGCGGCGGTAGCGCGCCCCGCACGGCGTGGGAACGGTGCGACAGTCCCGTCCGGCCGGGAGGTGGGTGGCCCTCCTCAGGCCCTCGGTGGTGCCGTGGACTCGCGAACCACCAGCTCCACAGGAATATCCCCCTCCGCCGGCGTGCGCCCCTCCAGGACGGCCAGCAGGGCCTCCATCCCCCGCTCGCCGAACAGCTCCGCGTCCAGCCGTACGGTCGTCAGCTCGGGGTCGAGTGCCGTGGCGAGGGCGAGGTCGTCCAGCCCTGTCACCGAGACGTCCTCCGGTACCCGTAGGCCCGACCGCCGTGCGGCCTTGTAGACCCCGGCCGCGAGTTTGTCGTCGTCGCACACCACCGCGGTGGGCCGTCCTCCGGCGTCGGTCCCCGCCAGTGCCGCCTCGGCCGCGGCCAGTGCTCCTTCGATGGAGATCGGCGCGGCGGCCGTACGCAGGGACGTGCCCGGTACCGAGCCCACCCGTGCCGCCAGTTCGCGCGCGCGGATGTCGAAGGTCCAGGAGGGGATGTCGGCGGCGAGGTGCAGGAAGTGGCGGTGTCCCAGAGTGAGCAGGTGCTCGGCGACCTGCCGGACTCCGTCGCGGATGTCGAGGTTGACGGTCGCCGCCCCGAGGCTGCCTTCGGGGTCGCTGTCCAGCATGACCAGGGGGAGTTGGTCGCCTCTGATGGCGCTGAGCGCGTCCGCGGCCATCGATGAGGCGATCACGCCGTCGAGCGCGGCCTGGGCGGAGGCGAAGGGGTCGCGGGCGGGGCCGACGCCCTCGGGGGAGGGGTAGAGGACCACGCCGAAGCCGTGGCGGGCGGCGACGCGGGCGGCGCCCGTGTAGACGCCGGCGAAGAACTCGGTCGTGAGGGCGGGGACCACCAGGAGCACGGTTCGGGTGCGGCCGAGGCGCAGGTTGCGGGCGGCGAGGTTGGGCCGGTAGCCCAGTTCCCGTGCGGCTTGGCGTACGCGTTCGGCGGTGGTTTCCGAGACGCGGCCGCGCCATTTGTCGCCGAGGACCAGGGAGACGGCGGCCTGTGAGACGCCGGCGGCCTGGGCGACGTCACGGCTCGTGGGCCGTGTACTACCTCGTGCCACCGTCGGTCTGCTCCTTCGTCTGGACTGGCGGTCTGGGCACATGGTACGTATGACGGAGGACGTTATACGTAACACTTCCCTTGCCGAAAGCCGTCGAGAGGCAGGACATGGCCGCCGGATACCTCGAGATACTCAGGACGCGGCACGCCGCCCGACTGCTCGCCGGGACACTGGTGGGCCGGTTGCCGAACGCCACCGCCGCGATCGCGATCGTGCTCTTCGTCCGTGCGGAGGGCGGGACCTACAGCCTCGCGGGTGGCCTGGCGGCCGTGTACGGCTTGGCCAACGCGGTCGGACAGCCCTTGCTGGGGCGGCTCGTGGATCTTCGTGGGCAGCCGCGCGTGCAGTTGCCGGCGGCGGTCGTCTCGGCCCTCGCCATGATCGTCTTCGCCCTGTCGGGGCTGGATCCGCTGCCGGTGGCGTATCTCGCCATGGCCGTCGCAGGGCTGTTCACGCCACCCCTGGAGGGCGGGCTGCGGGCCCTGTGGTCCTCGGTCCTGCGCAGGGAGGAGCAGGTGCACACGGCGTACGCGATGGACGCGGTGGCCCAGGAGATCATGTTCACCGTGGGGCCGCTGCTGGTGACCCTGTGTGTGTCGCTGTGGTCGGCGTCGGCCGCGCTCGTCGTGCTCAGTGTCATCGGGGTGCTGGGCGCCCTCTGGGTGGTCGTCTCGCCGCCGTCGCGGGCCTGGCGCTCCGCTCCGCGCGAGGCCCACTGGCTGGGCGCGTTGCGCTCGCCCGGGATGTTGGCGCTGCTGGGGGCGTTCCTCTTCGTGGGTGTCGCGCTGGGTTCGATCACCGTCGCCGCCGTCTCGTACGCGGACGGCCATGGTGGGGACGCCGTCTACGGGTGGCTGATGGCGGGTGTCGGGCTGGGGGCGCTTGTGGGCGGCACGGTCTACGGGGCGCGGCGGTGGACCGGGGCGCCGGAGCGTCGTCTGCAGGTGCTGGTGGCGCTGCTGGCGGTCTGCTACGTGCCGCTGACGCTGATGCCGGGTCCGGTGGGGATGACGGGGCTCACGACGCTCGCGGGTGTGTTCCTGGCGCCTGCCATCGCGTGTGTGTTCGTCCTCGTGGACAAGCACGCGCCGCGTGGCACGGTGACCGAGGCGTTCTCGTGGATCGTGACGACGTTCACGGTGGGCCAATCGCTGGGGACGGCCGCCGCCGGCCCTGTCGTCGAGTGGGGCGGCGCGCTCTGGGGCTTCGTCGTGCCGGGTGCCGCGGGAGCCGTGTCGTTGCTGGTTCTGCTGGCGACGGGGCGGGTTCTCGCTGTTCCTTCCGAGGGTGCGGTGGTTGCGGTCTCATCGGAAAATGATCCAAACCGTGCTGCCGAACCCCGTTTCAGCTCGGTGGATCGGGCGTAATGTTCAGTCATGGACCGCCGCATTTTCGGGCTGGAGAACGAGTACGGCGTCACGTGCACGTTCAGGGGACAGCGCCGTCTGTCTCCTGACGAGGTGGCGCGGTACCTCTTCCGCCGTGTCGTGTCATGGGGCCGCAGCAGCAATGTGTTTCTGCGGAACGGGGCCCGCCTCTATCTCGACGTGGGCTCACATCCGGAATACGCGACACCCGAATGTGACAACGTGACCGAACTGGTCACTCACGACAAGGCCGGCGAGCGCATTCTCGAGGGACTGCTGGTCGACGCCGAACGCCGCCTGCACGAGGAGGGAATCGCGGGCGACGTCTACCTCTTCAAGAACAACACGGACTCGGCGGGCAACTCGTACGGTTGCCATGAGAACTATCTGGTGGCGCGGCACGGGGAGTTCTCCCGGCTCGCGGACATCCTGATTCCGTTCCTGGTCACCCGGCAGCTGCTGTGCGGCGCGGGCAAGGTGCTGCAGACTCCGCGTGGTGCGGTGTACTGCGTGAGCCAGCGCGCGGAGCACATCTGGGAGGGCGTCAGCTCGGCGACGACCCGTTCCCGGCCGATCATCAACACGCGTGACGAGCCGCACGCGGACGCCGAGCGGTACCGCCGTCTCCACGTCATCGTGGGCGACTCGAACATGTCCGAGACGACCATGCTGCTGAAGGTCGGTGCCACCGACCTGGTGCTGCGCATGATCGAGGCGGGCACGGTCATGCGTGATCTCACTCTGGAGAACCCGATCCGGGCGATCCGTGAGGTCAGCCATGACATCACCGGCCGTCGCAAGGTGCGGCTGGCCAGTGGCCGTGAGGCCTCCGCGCTGGAGGTGCAGCGCGAGTACTTCGAGAAGGCCGTGGACTTCGTGGAGCGCCGCGGCATCCGTACGGGGACGGTCGAGCAGGTCCTGGAGCTGTGGGGCCGCACGCTGGACGCGATCGAGGCCGAGGACCTCGACCGGATCGGTACCGAGATCGACTGGGTGATGAAGTACAAGCTCATCGAGCGGTACCGCGCCAAGCACAACATGACCATGTCGCATCCGCGGGTCGCGCAGATAGACCTCGCGTATCACGACATTCACCGCCGTCGTGGTCTCTACTACCTCCTGGAGAGGAAAGGTCAGGCCGCCCGTATCTGCAATGACTTGAAGATCTTCGAGGGGAAGTCGGTTCCGCCGCAGACCACTCGGGCCCGGCTGCGTGGGGACTTCATCCGGCGTGCGCAGGAACAGCGCCGGGATTTCACGGTCGACTGGGTGCATCTCAAGCTCAACGACCAGGCGCAACGCACGGTGTTGTGCAAGGACCCGTTCCGTTCGGTGGACGACCGGGTGGAGAAGTTGATCGCGGGAATGTGAGCGGATGAGTTCCGGGCCGGATTGCCGGAACGCAACGCGGGGCGCCGTACGTTTGCCGTACGGCGCCCTTCTCACGCCGTAGAGTTGCGCGCACGCCATCCGACAAGATCGACCGATACGAGGCCTTCACCGTGCGCCGACGCTCACTCCTCATCGCTGTCCCCGCTGGACTGGTCACGCTCGCCGCCTGTGGTGACGGCGAGTCCGACTCGGCCAAGGCCAGCAGCAGCCCGTCCGCGTCGGCGAGCGCGGCGAAGCCGCCGAAGATCGTGGACGGTCCGTTGCCGGCCATCACGGGCGGTGTGAAGTTCGACGAGAAGCCGACGGTGGCCAAGGGCAGTGGTGACCCGTCGAAGGATCTGGCGGTGAAGACGGTGATCGCGGGCAGCGGGAAGACGGTCGCCGAGGGTGACTACATCCAGGCGAACTATCTGGGGCAGATCTGGGCCACGGGCAAGGTCTTCGACAACTCCTACGACCGCAAGACGCCGCTGGTCATCCAGCTCAGCCCGCAGGGCATCATCGACGGGTGGCGGTATGCGCTGACCGGCAAGAAGGCCGGCAGCCGTGTCCAGATGGCGGTGCCGCCGACCTGGGGCTACGGCACGGGGGGCAACCAGCAGGCGGGTATCAAGGGCACCGACACGCTGGTCTTCGTCGTCGACGTCCAGAACACCTTCAACGGCAAGAGCTCCGCCAAGGGCACGAAGGTCGCGCAGGACAATGTGGACCTGCCGAAGGTGGGGACCAACACCGACGGCAAGGCGCCCTCCATCGAGGTGCCGAAGGTGGACCCGCCGACGAAGCTGGTGGCGAACTACATCCTGGAGGGCGACGGCCCCGAGGTCGGTGCGGACGACAGCCTTCTGGTGCAGTACAAGGGCGTCATCTGGGACACCGGCAAGGAGTTCGACTCCTCCTACAGCCGCGAGGCGTTGAGCTCGTTCGGGTTGAAGCAGGTCGTCAAGGGCTGGTCGCAGGGCATGACGGGCAAGAAGGTGGGCAGTCGCCTCCTCATCGTCATCCCGCCGGAGCTGGGTTACGGGGACACGCCGCCGAGCGGCAGCGACATCAAGAAGGACTCCGTGATGGTGTTCACCGTGGACATCCTCGCAAAGATGTAAACCTCAGGGATGCGAGACTGTCCCGCGTTGTCTTGTTCGTACACAAGCAGGAGCCTGAAGACGTGAGCATTGAGAAGCCCGAGATCGACTTCCCCGAGGGCGAGCCGCCGGCGGACCTGGAGATCAAGGACATCTGGGAGGGCGACGGCGAGGTGGCCCAGGCGGGCCAGACCGTGACCGTGCACTACGTGGGTGTCTCCTTCTCCACCGGTGAGGAGTTCGACGCCAGCTGGAACCGCGGTGCGCCGTTCCGGTTCCCGCTCGGTGGCGGTCGTGTCATCAAGGGCTGGGACCAGGGTGTGCAGGGCATGAAGGTCGGTGGCCGTCGTCAGCTGACCATTCCGGCCCACCTCGCCTACGGCAACCAGAGCCCGACCCCGGCGATCAAGCCCGGCGAGACGCTGATCTTCGTGGTCGACCTCCTCGGGGTCTGATCTGTCGGATGCCGTGTCGGGGCCGATCGGGCCGCGACCGGTCACGACCGTCTGGGGTCCATGCCTGTTCGGGCATGGGCCCTCGGCTTTTGCCGCGACGCTTCGTAGCGGTACGGTCGTGCCGCAGAAGCACCCGGAGGAAGGGCGTCGATGGCCATTGCCAAGGCCGAGCGGTTGATGAACCTGGCGCTGTGTCTGCTGGGGACGCGCCGGCCGCTCAGCAAGCGTGAGCTGCGGGAGTCCATCGAGGCCTATCTGGAAGCCGGTTCCGACGACTCCTTCAACCGCATGTTCGAGCGCGACAAGGACGATCTGCGCGAACTGGGCCTGGTCATCGAGACGGTGGAGAACCTCGACGGCGAGGTCGGCTATCTGGCCCGCCGCGACAGCAACAGCCTCCCGCCCATCACCCTCGACGCCGAGGAGGCCGCGGCCCTCGGGCTCGCCGCGAAGGTGTGGCAGCAGGCCCGCCTCGCCGGTGCCGCGAGCGGCGCCCTGCAGAAGCTGCGCGCGGCCGGGCTGCCCGAGGACGTCGACCCCTACGAGGCCCATGGCGCACTGGAGCCGCGCATCCCGGTGCACGAGGCCGCCTTCGAACCGCTGATGCTGGCCTGCCGCGACCGCCGCCCGGTCGTGTTCGAGTACCGCAAGGCCACCGCCGCCCGTCCCGAGCCCCGCCATGTCGAGCCGTGGGCGCTGGAGTGCTGGCGCGGTCACTGGTACCTCGCGGGCTTCGACCGGGACCGGGGCGCCGAGCGGGTCTTCCGGCTCTCCCGGATCACCGGCAAGGTGCGCAGCCGGGGCAGCGCCTTCACCGCGCCCGTCCCGGACGTCGTCACCGTGCGGGAGACGGTCGCGAGCTGGGCGGGGGAGACCGCCGACCGCTCCGCGCTGATCCGGCTGCGCACGGGCGCCGGCTACCCGCTGCGGTCGAAGGCCTCCGCCGTACGGGAACTCGGGGACGGCTGGGACGAGTTGGAGATTCCGTACGGGCATGGTCTGGATGCCTGGCTGGTCGAGTTCGGGCCCGACGTGGTGGTCCTGGAGCCCGCCGAGCTGCGGGCCGATGTGGTGGACCGGCTGCGTGCCGTGGCCAAGGGCTGAGGGGGACGTAAGAACGTGGTGGGAAAGCCGGCGCGGCCGGGGAACGCCATCGACCAGACCCGGCGGATGCTCTCCCTGGTGACGTATCTGCGGGAGCGGCCCGGCGCGCGGATCGAGGACGTGGCCCGCGCCTTCGGGATCACCGAGGACGAGCTGGTGTCGGACCTCGATGTGCTGCCCATGTGCGGGACCAGCTTCCGCGGCGGTGATCTGCTCGACATCGACACCGACGGCGAGCGCATCTGGTGGCACAACCCGGCCGCGCTCGGCGCGGAGGCCGCCGAGCCGCTCAGGCTGGCGGCCGACGAGGCCACCGCCCTGCTGGTGGCCGCCCGCGCGGTGGCCACGCTGCCCGGGCTGCGCGAGAGCGACCGGCAGGCCCTGCTGCGGGCCACCGCCAAGGTCGAGACCGCGGCCGGGGAGGCGGCGGGCGCCAGCTCGCGTCTGTCGGTCACCTTCGAGGCCGAGGGCGGGGTCTTCGCGGACGTCGACCGGGCCATCTCGGAGCGGCGGCGGCTGTGGATCCGCTACTACTCGCCCGCCCGTGACGAGGTCACCGAGCGCGAGATCGACCCGATTCGCCTGGTCAGCGTCGGGCACACCTATGTCGAGGCTTGGTGCCGCCGCTCCGAGGCGCGGCGTACGTTCCGGCTGGACCGGGTCGCCGAGATCAAGATCCTGGACGAGCCGTCCGCGCCGCCCGAGATCGAGCTGCGGGACCTGTCGGAGGCGCTGGTGCAGCCGGCCGCCGAGGACCCCGAGGTCGTCGTCGAGGTCGGCCCCGGCGGGCGCTGGGTGGCCGAGTACTACCCGCACGACAGCGCCGAGGAGCTGCCGGACGGTGGGCTGCGCATCAGTCTGCGCACCCCCGACCCCGCCTCGCTGCGGCGTCTCGCGCTGCGGCTCGGGCGCGACGGGCGGATCGTCTCCCCGCAGGACCTCGCCGACAGCGCCCGCCGGGCCGCCCGCGAGGCACTGGCGGCCTACGACGAGGTCGCACCGGCGTCCGACGGGCCCGGCCCGCTCGGTGCGCCTCACGGAGTTCAGGAGCGGCGGTACGACAGGCAGGAGCGAGGGCTGTGAGCGGCGGGTCCGTTGTGTCTGGTGTGAAGTCCGGTGTGCAGGAGATCCAGGAGATGACCGTGGCGGTCGCCTTCGCGGGCATGAAGAGGGCGGTCGACGTGGTGTTCAGAGCCGGCTGCCCCGACTGCCGGGCCAACTTCGAGCTGGGCGCGAGCGCGCTGCGGCTCGCCATCGGCGCCACCAGCAAGACGACCTTCTACTCCTTCACCTGCCCCGAGTGCGGCATTTCCGTTCGCAAGCCGGCCGGGGAGCGGATCGTCGAGCTGCTCACCGGGGGCGGGGTGCGGACCCTGCGGCTGCATTCGGCGGGCTAGGGTC
The DNA here is from genome assembly GCF_053592095.1 of Streptomyces sp. NPDC002787. Classification (NCBI taxonomy): domain Bacteria; kingdom Bacillati; phylum Actinomycetota; class Actinomycetes; order Kitasatosporales; family Streptomycetaceae; genus Streptomyces; species Streptomyces sp. NPDC002787. The sequence continues at coordinate 207,934 of NZ_JBSFVC010000016.1, forward strand.
GTCGCCATGTTCTGGCCGATGTTCGCGGTAGCTATGGGTTTTGTGGGGCTCGTCGTGCTCGGGGTGCTCGCCGTGCGGGTCTTCGTGGAGGCTCAGCGGCTGGGCGCGCAGGTCACGGAGTCGGCACGGCGGATCAACCGGGCGGCGGAGGATCTGGAGCGGGCGACGGCGAGCGCGGCCCGCTCCGTGGACACTCTGTGAGTTCCGGCCGAGGCTCCTGTGAGTTGATGGCCCGGTGCGTTTTGCGCCACTTCGCCCTGTCACCTTCTCACCTTCGGCAGGTACGCTGCCTGTCGCGGCACGGAGAACGAGGCCCGGGTCGCGAATCGGGAGTACGCACAGGCATTGCCTAGCGTTCACCCCTGAGCGTTACGATCGCTGCCAGTACGATCGTTCGGACACCTGTCCGACTGGTCGGACAGCCCCCACCCGCCGCCTCGGTGAAGAAGGTAGACAGCTATGGGTAGGCTCGGCCCCACCGAGATCATTCTGATCCTCGTCGTCATCATCCTGCTGTTCGGTGCGAAGAAGCTTCCGGACATGGCGCGCTCGCTCGGCAAGTCCGCCCGCATCCTCAAGAGCGAGGCCAAGGCCATGAAGTCGGACGGCCAGGACGACACGACCGCGGCGGCCGCGCCTCCGCACCCCGGCAGTGAGGCCCCGGCGCAGCGCACCATCCAGGCCGCCCCCGGCGATGTGACCAGCTCCCGCCCGGTCACCGAGCCGACGGACACGACCAAGCGCTGACGCAAGGCCGGACAAGAGCTCCGGCCTGCCGCACGAGATGGGAACGTGGGTTGCTCAAGTCTGCCCGCAACAAGGAGAAGGATCCCGAGGGGCGGATGCCCCTCGTGGAGCACCTTCGCGAGCTCCGCAACCGGCTGGGCAAAGCACTCCTGGCGATCGTCCTGGCCTCGGTGGTGGGCCTGGTCTTCTACCAGGAGATCATCAACTTCCTCACCCGGCCCGTCCAGGAGTCCGTCGGCTGCACGCGGGACTTCACGGAGCTCGCCAAGGAGAGCACGGGAGCCTGCGGCAACATCACCATGTCGGGTCTGATGGGCCCGTTCACGCTGATGATCAAGGTGTCCCTGACGGCCGGTGTGGTTCTCGCCAGCCCCGTCTGGCTCTACCAGCTCTGGGCCTTCATCGCGCCCGGCCTGCACCGGCACGAGAAGCGCTACTCGATGGCCTTCGTCGCGGCCGGCTTCCCGCTGTTCATGGTGGGCGCCTACTTCTCGTACCACGTGCTGCCCGCGGCTGCCGAGGTCCTGCTCGACTTCACCCCTGACAACGCCGTCAACCTGCTGCCCCTGGACGAGCTGCTGGACCTCGTGACCCGCATGGTCATCGTCTTCGGGCTCTCCTTCGAGCTGCCGCTCGTGCTCGTCATGATGAACATGACCGGCATGGTCACCGGACGCCGGATGCTGGGCTGGTGGCGGGCCATGATCATGGGTGTCACCGTCTTCGCCGCGTTCGCCACCCCGACCGTCGACCCGGTCTCGATGCTCTCGCTGGCCACGCCGATCATCCTGCTGTACTTCCTGGCCACCGGGTTCTCCCTGCTGAACGACAAGCGGCGCCGGCAGCGCGATGCGCTGGGTCCCGCCGACGACGAGGCCTCCGAGCTGGATCTCACCCCCGAGGACGTCGGCGAGGTCGAGACGGTCTCCGCGAGCCGGGCCCTGCCGTCGCCGTCGCCGTCGCCGGAGACCGAACGCGACCGGATCAACGGCTACGACGACGTGACCTGACCCGAGGACGACACCTCGCAGCCCGCCACACGGCCGGGGCGCCCACACCGCGCGCACCCGGCCGTTCGCGCGTCCGGCGCGAAATCGCTCCCGCCACCTCGCGCGCCGCCGTGTGCGCCGGACCACGACCGTCCCCACACGCACGGCCCTGAACTGCGGTGATCCTGTGCCGCCCAGACACCGATCCGGATAATGATCGTCCTGTTGTCAGTGCGGGCCGGTAGTCTCGAAAGCACGATGACAGAGGACCTCTCACCGGCCGAGCGGTACGCGGCAGCCCGCAAGCGCGCTGCCGAGCAGGCCACCGCACTCGCCTCCTTCCGCGAGATGTACGACTTCGGTCTCGACCCCTTCCAGATCGAGGCCTGCCAGGCGCTGGAGGCGGGCAAGGGCGTCCTGGTGGCCGCCCCCACCGGCTCGGGCAAGACGATCGTCGGCGAGTTCGCCGTCCACCTCGCCCTCCGACAGGGCAAGAAGTGCTTCTACACGACACCCATCAAGGCCCTGTCGAACCAGAAGTACGCCGACCTGTGCCGCCGTTACGGCTCCGACAAGGTCGGCCTGCTCACCGGCGACAACAGCGTCAACTCCGACGCCCCCGTGGTCGTGATGACCACCGAGGTGCTGCGGAACATGCTGTACGCGGGCTCCCAGACCCTCCTCGGCCTCGGCCATGTCGTCATGGACGAGGTGCACTACCTCTCCGACCGCTTCCGCGGCGCCGTCTGGGAAGAAGTGATCATCCATCTCCCCGAGTCGGTCACCCTCGTCTCCCTCTCGGCCACCGTGTCGAACGCGGAGGAGTTCGGCGACTGGCTGGACACCGTGCGCGGCGACACCCAGGTGATCGTCTCCGAGCACCGGCCCGTGCCGCTGTTCCAGCACGTGCTCGCCGGGCGGCGGATGTACGACCTCTTCGAGGAGGGCGAGGGCAACAAGAAGGCCGTCAACCCCGACCTCACGCGCATGGCGCGCATGGAGGCCAGCCGTCCCTCCTTCCAGGACCGCAGACGCGGCCGCGCCATGCGCGAGGCCGACCGTGAGCGCGACCGCCGGCAGCGGTCGAGGATCTGGATCCCGAGCCGCCCCGAAGTCATCGAACGGCTCGACTCCGAAGGCCTGTTGCCCGCCATCACCTTCATCTTCAGCCGCGCCGCCTGCGAGGCCGCCGTCCAGCAGTGCCTGTACGCGGGGCTCCGGCTGAACGACGACGACGCCCGCCTCAGGGTGCGCGCCCTGGTCGAGGAGCGCACGGCGTCGATCCCGCACGAGGACCTCCACGTCCTCGGCTACTACGAGTGGCTGGAAGGCCTGGAGCGCGGTATCGCGGCCCACCACGCGGGCATGCTGCCGACGTTCAAGGAAGTCGTCGAGGAACTCTTCGTACGCGGCCTCGTCAAGGCCGTGTTCGCCACCGAGACCCTCGCGCTCGGCATCAACATGCCCGCCCGCTCGGTGGTGTTGGAGAAGCTCGTCAAGTGGAACGGCGAGCAGCACGCCGACATCACCCCCGGCGAGTACACCCAGTTGACCGGTCGCGCGGGCCGGCGCGGCATCGACGTCGAGGGCCACGCCGTCGTGCTCTGGCAGCGCGGCATGAACCCCGACCATCTGGCCGGACTCGCGGGCACCCGTACGTATCCACTGCGCTCCAGCTTCAAGCCGTCGTACAACATGGCGGTCAACCTGGTCGAGCAGTTCGGGCGGCACCGGTCCCGTGAGCTGCTGGAGACATCGTTCGCGCAGTTCCAGGCCGACAAGTCGGTCGTCGGGATCTCCCGGCAGGTGCAGCGCAACGAGGAGGGCCTGGAGGGCTACAAGGAGTCCATGACCTGCCACCTCGGGGACTTCGAGGAGTACGCGCGCCTCAGGCGGGAGCTGAAGGACCGCGAGACCGAGCTGGCGAAGCAGGGCGCGGCCCAGCGGCGCGCCGAGGCGGCCGTCGCGCTGGAGAAGCTGAAGCCCGGCGATGTCATCCATGTGCCGACGGGCAAGTACGCGGGCCTGGCGCTGGTGCTGGACCCCGGGCTGCCCGCCGGGCGGTCCAACGGCCACCGGGGGTTCGAGCAGCACGACGGGCCGCGTCCGCTGGTGCTGACCGCCGAGCGGCAGGTCAAGCGACTGGCGTCGATGGACTTCCCGGTACCGGTGGAGGCACTGGACCGGATGCGGATTCCCAAGTCCTTCAATCCGCGGTCGCCGCAGTCACGGCGGGATCTGGCGTCGGCGCTGCGCACCAAGGCCGGGCATCTCGTGCCCGACCGGCACCGCAAGCGGCGGGCCGCGGCCGCGGACGACCGTGAGATCGCCCGGCTGCGCGCCGAGCTGCGGGCGCACCCGTGTCATGGCTGCGACGCGCGTGAGGATCATGCGCGTTGGGCCGAGCGGTACTACCGGCTCAAGCGGGACACCGCGCAGTTGGAGCGGCGTATCGAGGGCCGGACGAACACGATCGCGCGGACCTTCGACCGGATCGTGGCGCTGCTGACCGAACTGGACTATCTCCGGGGCGACGAGGTCACCGAGCACGGGAAGCGGCTCGCGCGGCTCTACGGCGAGCTGGATCTGCTGGCGAGTGAGTGTCTGCGGGCCGGGGTCTGGGAGGGGCTGGGGCCCGCCGAGCTCGCCGCGTGTGTGTCCGCGCTGGTGTACGAGGCCCGGGTCGGCGACGACGCGATGGCGCCGAAGCTGCCGTCCGGGAACGCGAAGGCCGCGCTGGGGGAGATGGTGCGGATCTGGGGGCGGCTGGACGCGTTGGAGGAGGAGTTTCGGATCACGCAGAGCGAGGGGGTCGGGCAGCGGGAGCCCGACCTCGGCTTCGCCTGGGCCGCGTACATGTGGGCGTCCGGGTCGGGGCTGGACGAGGTGCTTCGGGAGGCGGAGATGCCGGCCGGGGACTTCGTGCGGTGGTGCAAGCAGGTGATTGACGTGCTGGGGCAGATCTCTGCCGCGGCGCCCTCCGGGTCGAGCGTGGGGAAGAGTGCGCGTAAGGCGGTTGACGGGTTGTTGAGGGGGGTTGTGGCTTACTCGTCGGTGGGGTGAGTTCGCCTGGGGGGTGTGGAGGTTCGTCGGCGGGTGCGGGTGTGTGGGGGCTGGTCGCGCAGTTCCCCGCGCCCCTGAGGGCAGGCTGCCCGCGTCCCTTGGTGGAGGCGCGGGCTGTTGCTCAGCGGGCCAGATAGTTTCTCCAGCCGCCGTGCTCCGTGATGTCGGGGGCGTCCTGTAGGGCGGCGGGCTCGCAGAGGAAGCCGGGGGCTCGGGTGCCGTCGGACAGTTCGATGGTGCCCAGGGTCATGGGCCGGGGGAGCGTGGTCAGGAGGCGGCCCAGGCCCTCCGCCGGGAGGCGCCAGATCTCCGTCTCGATGGGGGCGCCGCCTTCGCCGACATGGACCAGGCCCGGCTTGGGCGGGGTCGTGCGGAGGGCGTGGAGGCGGTAGACCGGGGCCGTGGTGGTCGTCTGCTCCAGACGGGCGCCCAGGGACAGGAGTTGGGGGTTCAGGGGCTGGCCCGAGAGGTGGGCGCCCACGACCGCCAGGCGTGCGTCCGGCTGGAGGAGCGTGGCGAGGCGGGCCAGGCGGTCGTCCGTGAAGGCCGGGCCGATCAGCATGACGCCGAACGGGAGGCCGTTCACCTCACCCGCGGGAACGGCGACCGCCGCCAGGTCGAAGAGGTTGGTGGAGTTGGTGAAGCGGCCCAGGCGGGCGTTGGCGCCCAGCGGGTCGGCGGCGACCTCGGCGAGGGTGGGGTGGCCCGGCGCGGTCGGCAGCAACAGGGCGTCCGCGTCGGCCAGTTCGGTGAGGGCCCGCTTGCGGAGGGCGGCCAGACGGTCCTGGTCGGCGAAGAGCTGGTGGGCCGGGATGTCCCGGGCTCGGGTGATGATGCCGGCGACCGTGGGGTCCAGGGAACCGACGCCGTCCGCGATCGCCTTGTCGACGAAGCTCCCCACGGCTGTGTAGCGCTCGGCCACGAACGCGCCCTGGTAGAGCATCGCCGCCGCCTCGGTGAAGGGGGTCAGGTCGAGGGGGCGTACGTCCGCGCCGGCGGCCGTCAGACGGGTCACCGCAGCCTCGTACGCCTCCGCCCAGCCCTCGTCCAGCTCGCCCACCTGTTCGCGCGGAGGGACCGCTACGCGCCACGGGCCCGGGGTGCGCCGGGGGAGTGACGGGAGGGTGCGGTCGGGTGGGGAGGCCATGTGGGCGAGGGCCAGTTCGGCCTCCGGGAGGGTGCGGGCGAACACCGTCACACAGTCGATCGAGGCGCAGGCCGGGACCACACCGGTGGTGGGGACCAGGCCCCGGGTGGGCTTCAGGCCGACGATGCCGTTGAAGGCGGCGGGGACCCTGCCGGAGCCGGCGGTGTCGGTGCCGAGGGCGAAGTCGACGATGCCGAGCGCCACCGCCACGGCCGAGCCGGAGCTTGAGCCGCCGCTGATGCGGGAGGGGTCGTGGGCGTTGCGGACGGCGCCGTGCGGGGAGCGGGTGCCGACCAGGCCCGTGGCGAACTGGTCGAGGTTGGTGGTGCCGAGGACGAGGGCGCCGGCCTCGCGCAGACGGGCGACCACGGGGGCGTCGGCGTCCGGTGTGTACGCGTAGGCCGGGCATCCGGCGGTCGTGGGGAGGCCGTGGACGTCGATGTTGCCCTTGGCGGCGAAGAGGCGGCCGGCGAGGGGGAGCCGGGCGCCGGTGGTGAGGCGGGCGTCGATGGCTTGGGCCTCGGCCTCGACGTCGGCCTGGGGGCGTAGGTCGATCCAGATCTCGGGGCGGTTCACGGCCTCGATGCGGGCGTAGGCCATGCGGACTCTGGTGAGCGTGGGGGTGGGGGTGGGGGACGGGGGCATCTGTGCTCCTGGGTGGGGTGTTGTGGTCGGGTGCGGGGCCGGTGGGGGTGCGCGTGGGTTTTCGCCCCCGCCGCCCCTACCCGTCCCATCCCCCAGGGGCTGTGCCCCTTCGACCCCCTTGCGCCTGAGAGCTCGGGGGTGTGGGCTCGTCGGCGGGTGCGGGTGCGGGTGCGGGTGGGTCGTGGTTGCTCGCGCAGTTCCTCGCGCCCCTGAAGGTCGCTCGCGCAGTTTCCCGCGCCCCTAGGGGCTTACCGGAGTCAGGATGATCAGGGGGGTGCCCGCGTCCACCTGGTTGCCCGGGGTGGTCAGGATCTGGTGGATGACACCGTCCGCGGGGGCGTGGACTCGGGACTCCATCTTCATGGCTTCCAGGGACAGGAGGGGCTGGCCGGTGGTCACCCGGTCGCCCGGCTGGACGTTCAGTTGCCAGACCGACGCGGTGAACTCGGCCTCGATCAGATGGCCGCCCTCGGGGACGTGGACCTCGGTCGGGGGAGCCGGTGCGGCTGTCGTCGTCTCCGTCCTCGTGAACTCGCCTGCGGCCTCCCACGCGGCCCTCTCCGTCGCGAAGGCGGCCTGCTGCCGGGTTCTGAACTCGGCGACGGAGTCGGCGTGTTCCTCGAGGAACCTCTCGTACTCGGCCAGGGAGAAGGTGCCGTGCTCCACCCGGGGTACGAAGCGGCCCGAGACGATGTCCGCGCGGAGGGTCAGCAGTTCGTCGGCGTCCACCGGGTACCACTTGACGCGGTCGAAGAAGCGGAGCAGCCAGGGCGAGCCGGGTTCGAAGGCGCCGCGTTGCTGCCAGGGGGACCAGACCTGGGTGGTGCGGCCGACGAACTGGTAGCCGCCGGGGCCCTCCATGCCGTAGACGCAGAGATACGCACCGCCGATGCCGACCGAGTTCTCGGCGGTCCAGGTGCGGGCGGGGTTGTACTTCGTCGTGACCAGGCGGTGGCGGGGGTCCAGCGGGGTCGCGACCGGGGCGCCCAGGTAGACGTCGCCCAGGCCCAGGACCAGGTACTCGGCGGCGAAGACCGTGTCGTACACGTCGGTCACCGAGGCCAGACCGTTGACGCGGCGGATGAACTCGATGTTCCAGGGGCACCAGGGGGCGTCGTCGCGGACGCCCGCCATGTAGCGGGCGATGGCCTCGCGGGTGGCCGGGTCGTCCCAGGAGAGCGGGAGGTGGATCGTGCGGGAGGGGACGACGAGTTCGTCCGCCGGGGGGAGGGCCGACACGATCCGCCGTACCTCCGCGAGGAGTTCGGGCTGTGGCAGGGCCGTCGGGTCCGTCTGGATCTGGAGGGAGCGGATGCCGGGGGTGAGGTCGGTGACGCCGTCGAAGCTCGCTTCGGCCACCGCCTCCATGAGGGCGTGCACCCGCATACGCAGGGCCAGGTCGAGCTGCATCGGGCCGAACTCGATCAGGAGGTTGTCGTCGCCGCTGCGGCGGTAGGTCACATCGCCGTCGCGGGCCAGGACCCCGCCGTCGACGATCGCGGGGCGGGGTGAGCCGTCGTCGGCCACGGGCAGGAAGCGGACCGTGTCGCCGGGGCGCAGCTGGCCGAGCTTCCAGCGCTCCGCCGAGAGCACCGTGGCCGGGCAGACGAAGCCGCCCAGGGAAGGGCCGTCCGGGCCGAGGAGGACCGGCATGTCGCCCGTGTAGTCGACCGCGCCGACCGAGTACGGGGTGTCGTGGATGTTGGAGGGGTGCAGGCCCGCCTCGCCGCCGTCGGTGCGGGACCAGCGGGGCTTGGGGCCGATGAGGCGTACGCCGGTGCGGGCCGAATTGAAGTGGACCTTCCAGTCGGCCCCGTAGAACTCGTGGATGTCCTCCTCGGTGAAGAACTCCGGTGCCGCGTGCGGGCCTTCGAGGGCGGCCACCCGCCAGGCAGAGGTGAACCGCGGTCGCGCCTCCGGCGGGACGGGGCGGCCTTCCGTGACCGTACCGCCGTGCAGGACGTCGCCGGTGCGCAGGGCCCGGCCGCCGTGGCCGCCGAAGCGGCCCAGGGTGAAGGTGGCCGCGCTGCCCAGGAACGAGGGGACGTCCAGGCCGCCGCCCGCGAACAGGACGTAGGTGCGCAGTCCGTGTTCCGTGGGCGCGCCGACGGCCAGTACGGCCCCCGCGGGCACGGTCACCGGCTCCCACTGCGCGACCGGGGCGCCGTCCACGGTCACCGGGGCCGGGGCGCCCGTCACACAGACCGTGGTGGCGTGGGTGAAGCGGAGGGAGGGGCCCTGGAGGGTGCATTCGAGGCCGGGAGCGCCTTCGGGGTTGCCGACAGCCCGGTTGCCGAGGCGGAAGGACAGGTCGTCCATGGGGCCGCAGGGCGGGACGCCGACCTGCCAGTGGCCGGTGCGGCCCGGCCAGTCCTGCACGGTCGTGAGGGTGCCGCCCGCGACGACCTCGACCCGGGGCGTCGGGTCGGTCACGGTCGCCAGGGTGGCCGTGGAGTGGGTGGCCTGCCGGAAGGCCGGGTCGTCGAGGGCCGCCCGGACCAGGCCCAGGTTCGTCTCGATGCCGTCGACCCGGGTCCGCGCCAGCGCCTCGTCGAGCCGGCGCAGCGCGTGGGCGCGGTCGGGGCCGTACGCGACCACCTTGGCGAGCAGCGGGTCGTACGACGTGGTGACCTCGGTGCCGGTCTCGACCCAGGCGTCCACCCGAACGCCCCGCGGGAACTCGACCCGGGTCAACAGGCCCGCGCTGGGCCGGTGTTCACGGGAGGGGTCCTCGGCGTAGACACGGGCCTCGACGGCGTGGCCGCGCGGTTGTCCCGGGGCTTGGACGACGGCCAGGTCGCCGCGTGCCAGGCGCAGCATCCAGGCGACGAGGTCGACACCGTAGATCTCCTCGGTGACGGGGTGTTCCACCTGGAGGCGGGTGTTGACCTCCAGGAAATACGCCTCCTCGCGTGCGGCGTCGTAGACGAACTCGACGGTTCCGGCGGAGCGGTACTCGACGCTCGCGCACAGGTCGCGGGCGGCGGCGGCCAGTCGCTCGCGTACGTGGTCGGGGAGGCCGGGGGCCGGGGCCTCCTCGACGACCTTCTGGTTGCGGCGCTGCAGGGAGCAGTCGCGGTCGCCGAAGGTGACGACGAGTCCGTCGCCGTCGCCGAAGACCTGGACCTCGACATGGCGGGCCCGCTCGACGAGACGTTCGAGGAAGAGACCTGACGAAGACGCCGCGGAGAAGGAGGCGGCGGCGACGCGCCGCACCCGCTCCCAGGCTTCGGTCAGTTCGTCGGCGGACCGGCATGCCGACATACCGATGCCGCCGCCACCGCCGGTGGCCTTGAGCATCACCGGGTAGCCGAGGGCGCGGGCGTGGTCGAGGGCGTCGTCGAGCGAGGGCAGCAGGCCGGTGCCGGGCAGGAGCGGCACGCCCGCGGCCTCGGCGGCCTCCCGTGCGGTGTGCTTCGCGCCGAACAGCTCCAGTTGCTCGGGGGTAGGGCCGACGAACACGATGTCCGCGTCCTCGCAGTGGCGGGCGAAGGCCGCGTCCTCGGAGAGGAAGCCGTAGCCGGGGTGGATGGCGCCCGCGCCCGTGTCCTTGGCGGCCTTCAGGACCAGGTCCGCGTCGAGGTACGACTGTCGCGCGGGCGCCGGGCCGAGCCGTACCGCCTCGTCGGCGAGCCGGACATGGGCGGCGGCGCGGTCGGCGTCGGAGTACACCGCGACCGTCCGCAGGCCCAGCTCGCGGGCGGTGCGGATGATCCGGACGGCGATCTCGCCCCGGTTGGCGACCAGCAGGGTGTCGAAGGTCATGTGCCGGCTCCGGTGATCGTCATCTCCACCGCCGTCGGGTCGAAGCCGTTGCAGGGGTTGTTGATCTGGGGGCAGTTGGAGACCAGCACGAGCACGTCGCGCTCGGCGCGCAGGGTCAGGGCGAGGCCGGGGGCGGAGATGCCGTCGACGATGCCGAGGGTGCCGTCCTTCTCGACGGGCACGTTCATGTACCAGTTGACGTTCGACACGAGGTCGCGCTTGCCGAGGCCGTGCCTGGCGCCCTCCGCGAGGAAGTTGTCCACGCAGGCGTGCTGCGACCAGGTGTGGTGCCCGTACCGCAGGGAGTTCGACTCCTTGGAGCAGGCCCCGCCGACCGTGTCGTGCCGGCCGACGTCGTCGGCGACCACGGTCATCAGCGGGGTGTGCTCGTTGGACATCAGCACACTGCCGGTGGTGAGGAAGATGCCGCCCTGCGCGTGGATCGTGTCGGGCGCGCTGTAGCGGACGGACGTGTCGTGGGCGTCGTACACGAGGAAGTCGACGGCCTGGTTGCCGTGCAGATCGGTGATGGTGAGGGTCTCACCGGCGGGTATCACGGACGACCAGGCGGCTCTGGCCGGAACGACGGTCTTCATGCGATCCCCCTCGCGGCGAGGAACTCGGCGGTGTTCAGGAAGGCGCGACGGCCCTCGGGCGTGGCGTCCCAGAGGGGGTCGCCGGGCCGGGTCGGCCGGGCGCGCCAGGCGAGCACCTCCAGCGGGGTGCTGACGTAGTCGGGTCGCGGGTCGGCCGGGTGCGGCACGTTCGCGATCAGTACGGTCACGTCCTGTTCGGTGCGCAGGGTCACGCTGCCGCCGGGGCCGGTGGAGCCGGTGAAGTCGAGGGTGCCGTCCTCGCGTACCTCCACCCCCTGGAAGAAGGAGAGGGAGGGCGGCAGGTCCCGGGGTTCCAGGCCGTTCTTGGCGGCGGCCAGTTTGAACAGCTCGCGTCCGGCGGGGGAGGGCGACTGCGGGGTGCCGTCGCCGTACCGCTCGGTGTTGCGCACCAGCGTGGAGGTGCCGCACAGCGCGTCGTGCCGGCCGGAGGTGTCGGCGACCACCGAGGCGAGGACGCGGCCCTGGTCGGACAGGAGCAGGACGCCCTCGCCGAGGTAGGCGTTCCACTGGACCTTGACGGTGTCCGCGACGTTCAGCCGCTCCCAGGGGCGGTCGGCGTGGTGCAGGAGCAGATGGGCGCAGGCGTCGCCCCGCAGATCGGTCAGCTGGAGCTCGGTGCCCCGGGCCAGCACCTTGTGGGTGTAGTTCCCGCCCGCCACCGTCTCCGCCCACACCAGCCGCTCCGCCTCGCGGGGCGGCTCGGGCCAGGCGCTCGCGGGCACCACGGGCATGGCCTCGGCCTGGGCGCCCTCCTGTGCGCGGGCGTGGTCACGTGCTCCGTACGTCGTCGATGTCGCCATCGCGGGACCTCCGGGTGCGGCGTGTGTTTCTGTCGTGCGACAGAAATTAGGAGTGGGCCGGGTCGGCGTCATGTCCCTTGCGTTGCCGGGCAGTTACCGACCTCTCACGATGATCGTGCCTCGTCGGCGGCGTGGGGAACCGCGCGACCGGTCACAGCCGGGGCGTGGCGGGCCGTGTGCGAGGATCGAACGCATGGGAAGCGCGGGTGGCACCGGTGGGAGGCGGGTCGGCAGGCCCCGGGCCGAACAGCGCCCGGAGAGCGGGCTCTCGCCCCGCGCCGAACTGCTCGCGGCCGCCGCCGAGTTGTTCACGACACGGGGCTACGCGGCCACCACCACCCGGGCCGTCGCCGAGCGCGCCGGTATGCGGCAGGCGTCCATGTACCACCATGTCTCCGGCAAGGAGGAACTGCTCGCCGAGCTGCTGGAGTCCACGGTCGAGCCGTCGCTCGCCTATGCCCGTGAGCTCCTCGTCCAGGACACCGTTCGGGCCGAGGACCGGCTGTGGAAGCTGTGCCGCGCCGACGTGGTCCTCCTGTGCGGCGGCCCGCACAACCTCGGCGGCCTCTATCTCCTCCCGGAGGTCCGCACCGAACGCTTCGCCGGCTTCCATGCCGTACGGGCCGAACTCAAGGACGCCTACCGGCAGTTGATCGCGGCGACGGACGCGGGCGGGGTGCTTGCCAAAAGTGCGCTGGAGCTGCGGACGGACCTCGTCTTCGGGCTGATCGAGGGTGTCATCCTCGTGCACCGCTCCGACCCCGACCGGCCCGTCTCCCTCTTCGCGGAGGCGACGGCGGACGCCGCACTGCGCATCGCCGGCGCCTGACAAGGCATCCCGGAACCCCGGCTCGGACGCCGATTCACCCTGTCAAGGAGCTCGGTTCGCACGCCCGCGCGCCGTTACGCATTGTGTGCGATTAATGCCCCAGCGTGTAAATAACCAGAGCGTACTCCTGTCGCGAGGGCGATTTCAGTCGGTTGCTGAATATGACACAGCGATGATCCGGTCGGACTAAGCTCGCCCGCAGCGCACCGAGTTGAGGTGTATTCGTGCGCTTGTTCCAAAAAATACCGAAGACCCAGTTTGATTCTTCTTCAGAGGGCATACATGGTGAGTGTTCAAAAGCCTCCCGGTGGCCGTGAACTTTCCTACGCGCGCTTGCTGCCACTCCCCGCGATACTGATGGCCGCGGCGACCGGGACCACCGTCTCCCTGGTGACGGGTCCGGCCCGGCTCGCCGTCGGCTTGTGCGGAGCCGCCGCGACGCTCCTGCTGATCGCGGTCGCCGTCCTCGCGGTGCGAGGCGGCCGTCGTACGGTCCGTGAACTGCGCGCCCAACACCAGCGGCAGACCGCCGGTCTCGAACAGCGGATCGCCGCCCACGACCAGGAATTCACCCGGCTGGGCAAGGAGATCCTGCCCGCCGCGCTGTACCGGTTGCGCACCGGAGAATCCCCCTCAGAGGTGATTCGTCACGTCGTCGACGGCGACGTCGAGTGGCGCGAGATTCCCAAGTCCCAGCGCGACCTGCTGTACACCGTGCTCGACATCATCGACCGCGAGGAAACCCTGCGCGACTCCTCGCAGCGGTCGTTCGTCAACATCGCCCGCCGGGTCCAGGCCATCGTCCACCAGCAGAACAAGGAACTGCGGGAGATGGAGGAGGACCACGGGCGCAACCCCGAGGTCTTCGACGACCTGCTGCGCATCGACCACGGCACCGCGCTGATCGGCCGCCTCGCCGACTCCATCGCCGTCCTCGGCGGCGGCCGCCCCGGCCGTGTGTGGCCCATGCCCGTCCCGCTGTACAGCGTGCTGCGCGGGGCCATGTCCCGCATCCTGGAGTACCGCCGCATCGAGCTCGACTCGATCGCCAAGGTCAACGTCAACGGCGTCTCCGTCGAACCGGTCATCCACGCCTGCGCCGAACTCCTGGACAACGCCACCCGCTACTCCCCACCTCACACGAAGGTGCACGTCACCGCCGTGGAGGTGCAGACCGGCATCGCCATCGAGATCGAGGACGGTGGCATCAGCCTCAGCGAGGAGGCCCGCGCCAAGGTCGAGGACCTGCTCGAAAAGGCCCGGCAGGGCATGGACATGCACGACCTGGGCGGCAGCCCGCGCCTCGGCCTCGCCGTCGTGGGCCGGCTGTCGACCATGTACAACATGCAGATCTCGCTGCGGCCGTCCGCGTACGGCGGCGTGCGCGCCGTCGTCGTCGTCCCCCGCAACATGCTCACCGAGGAGGCCGCCCCCGGCCTCGCCCACGGCATCGGCATCGGCTCCGTACCGACCATGGACACCGACGGTGTCGAAGGCCCCAACCGCAAGCCCAAGCGACGCCGCCCCACCACCGGACCGCGGATCCCGAGCTCCGCGGAGGAGATGGACCGGGGCATGGAGGACGACGTACCCGTCGTCACCGAGTGGACGGCCAACGGGCTGCCGCAGCGCCGCAGCCGGAACAAGATCCCGTTGAGCCAGCGCTACGCCGAGGCCGCCGCCGCGGAGGCCGCCGCCGAGGCCGCCATGGCCGCCGCTCCCGTCTGGCAGCCGGAGCCCGAGCCGGAGAAGGAACTGCCCCCGCCCGGCATGTGGGTCGAGGCGTTCATGGCCGGGCTCAAGGGCGACCCCGACCCGAACGCATTCAGGAACCCGGACGACTCGACGGCGTCCACCGCTCTCACCGCGAACACCGAGCCGGCCCGCACGGAGGCCGACGACGAGGGGGACCTCAAGTGATCCAGCAACGAGCCAATTTCGACTGGATGCTGAAGGATCTGGCCGACGGAGTACCCGGCATCCAGCAGATCGTCGTGCTCTCCGCCGACGGCCTGCGGATCGCCCGCCACGGCGGCGACCCGGACGCCGCCGACCGCGTCGCCGCGGCCTGCGCGGGACTGCAGAGCCTGGCCGGCGCCGTGGCCGGGGAGATCCCGCAGAGCGACGGCCACATGCGCATGGTCATCATCGAGATCAACGGCGGCTACTTCTATCTGATGGCCGCCGGATCCAACGCCTATCTCGCGGTGCTCGCCAACGAGATCGCCGAGCCCGGACTGATGAGCAACCGCATGCGCGACCTCGTCGACCGGATCGGCTCCCACCTCACCAGTCCGCCGCGGCGGAACGGGCAGACCGTATGACGCCTCCCCGCCGCCAGCGCCGCCAGCCCAGGCACGATCCGCCCCCGCCTCCGCCGCCGCCCGAGGACGGTCTGCCGACCGCGACGGGGCAGCGTCCCCCCGAGCGGCTCTACATCCTCACCGGCGAGGACGGCGAGCGAGCTCCGATCGACCTCGTCACGTTAATCGTGGCGCGCGCAGATCCGCCCCCGTCCGCCGCTCCGGAACAGTCGGCGCTGCTCCGGATCTGCCAGGCACCCCTTTCCGTGGCCGAGATCTCGGCCTATCTCAACCTGCCGATCAGCGTGGTGACCGTCCTGCTCACCGAGCTGCTGACGGCCGAACTGGTACAGGCGCGCGCACCGGTCGTCCGGCAGGCGCGGGCAGACCGTTCCCTCCTCGAAGCGGTGATGCATGGACTTCAAAAGCTCTGACACCATCACGGGTCCACGGACCGAGGACCACCTGCCGCACACCGCGCAGGCCGCGGCGAAGATCGTGATCGTGGGCGGTTTCGGCGTCGGCAAGACGACCATGGTGGGATCCGTCAGCGAGATCAGGCCGCTGACGACCGAGGAGACCATGACGCAGGCCGGCATCGGAGTCGACGACAACTTCGGCTCCAAGTCCAAGACGGCCACCACCGTGGCCATGGACTTCGGCCGCATCAGCATCACGGACGAGCTGGTGCTCTACCTGTTCGGCACCCCCGGACAGGAGCGCTTCTGGTTCCTGTGGAACGGCCTGTTCGAGGGCGCCCTCGGCGCGGTCGTCCTGGTCGACACCCGCAGGCTCGAGGTCAGCTTCGACGTCATGGACCGCCTGGAGGAGCGCAACGTGCCCTTCGTCGTGGCGGTCAACGACTTCCCGGACGCCCCCCGCTACGCCCTCGAGGAACTGCGCCAGGCACTCGACCTGGCCGAGGAGATCCCGATCATCCGCTGCGACGCGCGGCGTCGGGCGTCCAGCCGGGACGTCCTGATGACCCTCATGCGCTTCCTGCACTCCCTGGCGATGCCGGGGGCGTCGGCGCCGGCATGACCCCCGTACCGCTTCTGGGCGTCCCACAACGTCTCTGAGCCACCCGCCCCGAACCCGTCCCCGACCGGGAGCCGTGTCGTCCCGCACGGTGTCCCCTCCCGGTCACCCCGCACCCCACACCGGATCCACTCCCGTTCGAAAGCGATCGTCGTGACGCCTGAACCCCACTCCCCGACCGACACGGACGACCCCTCGGTCGGGCCGCCCCCCGGCTGCCCCGCACACGCCCTCGGCCCCGGCGACCTGCGTCGGCTCTACGGCCCCGGGGCGGAGGACCTGGGAGCCGTGTACGAGAAACTCCGCGCCGAACACGGCACGGTGGCCCCCGCCCTCCTCCACCAGGACGTACCGATCTGGGTGGTGCTCGGCCACAACGAGAACCTGCACATGGTGAGCACCCCCTCCCACTTCTGCCGCGACACCCGCCTGTGGACCCCCATGCGGGACGGCACGGCCAAGCCGGACCACCCGCTCATGCCCCACCTCGCCTGGCAGCCCATCTGCAGCCACGCCGAGGGCGACGAGCACCTGCGGCTGCGCGGCGCGGTCAGCGGCGCCATGTCGACCATCAACTACCGGGCCATCCGCCGCCACATCAACCGCGCGACCCAGTACCTGGTCAACAAGTTCTGCGAGGAGGGCCGGGCCGACCTGGTCAGCCAGTTCGCCGAGCGCCTGCCGATGGTGGCCATGTGCGAGATCCTCGGTATGCCCGAGGAGTACAACGACCGGATCGTGGAGGCCGCCCGGGACCTGCCCAAGGGCACCGAGACCGCCCTCGCCAGCAACGCGTACATCATGGACGTCCTGATGCGGCTCGTCGCCCGCCGCCGGGCCCAGCCCGAGGACGACTTCACCAGCCACCTCATCAACCATCCGGCGCGGCTCACCGACGAGGAGGTGGGCCAGCACCTGCGGCTCGTCCTCATCGTCGCCTACGAGAGCACCACCAACCTCCTCGCCAACGTGCTGCGCATGGTGCTCACCGACCCGGGCTTCCGCGCCCAGTTGAACGGCGGCCAGATGACCGTGCCCGAGGCGGTCGAGCAGACCCTGTGGGACGAGCCGCCGTTCAGCGCCGTCATCGCCTACTTCGCCAAGCAGGACACCGAGTTGGGCGGCCAGCACATCCGCCAGGGCGACGGCCTCCTCCTCGGTATCGCACCGGGCAACGTCGACCCGCGCGTCCGCCCCGACCTCAAGGCCAACATGCAGGGCAACCGCGCCCACCTCGCCTTCAGCGGCGGGCCCCACGAGTGCCCCGGCCAGGACATCGGCCGCGCCATCGCCGATGTGGGCGTCGACGCGCTGCTGAACCGTGTTCCGGACATCCAGCTGGCCTGCGACGAGGACGAGCTGCGATGGACCGAGACCATCTCCAACCGGCATCTGGTGGAGCTGCCGGTGAAGTTCACGCCGGGGCCCCAGCAGGAGGTCACGCTGGTCACCCCCGGCAGGTCGGTTCCGGCGCAGCGCCCGCACACCGGGCAGACCGGCGCGGAGCTGCCCAAGCCCACGGCTCCGGAGCCCGCCGACCCGTCCGGCGAGCCCACGTCCACGCCCGGACCGGCCGACCGCCCGGGCCTCCTGCGGCGTCTCCTGCGCCGGCTGCGCCGGCTGCGCCGCAGCTGAGACGAGAGCCGGGCACCCGGCCCGCTACGTGGCCCACTCCTCGTACGAGGACCAGGCCCGCAGCACCCGGGGGCTGACGAACCGGTGCTCGTGCCCCGTGACCGGGTCGGTGAACTCCAGGCGCCGCGCCAGCAGTTGGAGCGGACGCCGGAAATCGCCGGCCGGCACGGGGCCCGTCACCACCGGATAGAGGGGATCGCCCAGGATCGGCACCCCCAACGCGCTCATGTGCACGCGCAGTTGATGGGTCTGCCCGGTACGCGGCACCAGCCGGTACCGGGCACGCCCGTCCCGGTGCTCCAGCAGCTCCACCCGGCTCTCGGCGTTGGGCTCGCCCTCGACCTCGTGGGCGGCCACGACCCCGCGCTCCTTGACGATCCGGCTCCGCACGGTGCGCGGCAGGTCCAGTGCGGGGTCGTATGGGGCCACCGCCTCGTACTCCTTCGCCACCCGCCGGTCGCGGAACAGCGACTGGTACGCGCCGCGCTCCTCGGGCCGCACGGTGAACAGCACCAGCCCGGCCGTCAGCCGGTCCAGCCGGTGGGCCGCGCTCAGTGCCGGGACTCCCAGCTGCCGCCGCAGCCGCGCCAGGGCCGTCTCGGCGACATGGCTGCCGCGCGGGGTGGTGGCCAGGAAGTGCGGTTTGTCGGCCACCACCACATGCTCGTCCCGGTACACGACGTCGACCGTGAACGGCACACGCTCCTCGTCCGGCAGCTCCCGGTGGAACCACACGAACATCCCCGGCACGTACGTCATGTCCCTCGGCACCGGACGGCCCTCGGCGTCCACGATCCGTCCCGCGTCGAGCATCGAGTCGATCACGCCGGCCCCGGCCGCGAGCCGCGTCACGAGATGATCCCGCACCGTCGCCCACGCGTCCCCGGCCGGCAGCCGCACCCGCACCGGATCCACTCCCTCGCGCTGCGGCAGGGGAGAGGGCGGTGGCGGGGTGCGGCGTCTCATCACGATCAAGCGTACGATCCCGCACCGGGACGAGACGGCGGAGCGCGGACCTCGCTCAGGGGATCACTTCCGCTCCGTTCCGGCCGGAGAACAGCGGACTGTCGTTCCGTACGGCCGACGCACAGGCGAGAGCGAGCCCCTGCAGCCGGGCCACGTCGAAGTGCGCGTCCCAGCGGCCGTGCAGCCAGCCGCGCACGATGGTCGAGCTGTCGGCGTAGAGCCGGTCGAGTTCCGGCCCGACGTCGACCGGACCGGCCTGCTCCGTGCAGCCGCACCCGCCCTTGGCGAAGTGGTCGGCCAGCCGGGGCGCGTACGTCCAGTCCACGCTCGGACGAAGCCTTTTGCGTACCTTCGTCGCGGCGCCGTCGTGGACGCGTTCCCTGCCTCCTCGCGCATAGAGGCAGGTGCCCACCACGAAGCCCGCGACAACCCGTTGCCACTGCTCTCCCCCGACCGCGCAGGTGTGGCTCAGGCAGACCTCCAGGATGTCCCAGAGCTGTTCCCTGTCGGGCAGGCGCAGACCCAGATTGTTGCGGTTGCCGTTCTCGGTGTCACGGCCCTGGTCGATCAGGTCATGGGCGAGCACGGCGACCATCGTGGTCTCGTCGACGATCTCCCGGAAGCGTTCCGAGAGGTCGTCCTGGACGGTGTAGATGTGCACCCCTATGTCGGCGCCCCTGATCCGGATGTACTCCTCGGTGCCGAAGAGGGCCGGCAGTTGGAGGATCCCGGTCAGGTTGTCGACGAGCTGGACCGCGCCGCACTCCGCCTGAGCGGCCACCACCAGCTCGCCCTCGTCACCGTGCTGCCGCACGCACTCCCGGGACGCGGCCACCGCCTCCCGGGCGAGCCTGCCGATCTCCTGCTCATGGGGCACGGTGCCCGCGTAGTACTCGCTGATGCCCGCCAGGACGCCCCACAGGAACGTGGTCCTGGCTTCCAGGGCGGAGCTCGACTCGGGCGCGGTGCACAGCGCGGTGAAGAGGCCGGACATCTCCATCGCGAACGAGTAGGAAGGCGTACGGCCCACGGCCCGCCGGCACCACTGTTCGGCCCGGCCGACGGAGAGCTCTTCCCGCAGCCCGACCGGAGGCGGGCCCTGCGGACCGCGCATCAGCCGCTCGCAGGCGACGGCCAGCAGTCCACCTGTGTCTCGGCCGAGCACGGCCTGCCAGGTCACCTGCCGTTGCTCACGGCGCAGCAGGGCGCGCACGGCCCGGAGTTCGGGGGACCGCACCGCGTCCAGGGGCGGGCTCGGCGATCGCAGCGCGGCTCGACTGGCGTTGGCGGCCCTCGCCTCGATCGCGTGGCAGAGCATTCGGGACAGTGCCATGGCATCGGGATCGCAGAGGAGGGACGCGACGGAATTACGCCACTCGGCGGACTGGTGGCCCGGTACGGCCTGCCGGGGTACTCCGGGCCGCACCGCGGCCGCCAGGCTCGGCAGATCACCCATCGGAAGCCCCCTTCGAGGACATGCTCATCGTGCTGATCTCCCTTCGTCTATTCGAGACTTGGCATGAACGCTCCTTTTCAGGTCCTTCAACTCGGGTGCAACATCGCAGGGGAGGCTTTCGGGGGTTCGACTCGAGCTGTCGGCGGGTGCGGAAGACGGTAGGAGGGACGCGCACCGACCGACGTGTGTGCCCGGCCAGGGGGACGGCCCCGGGCAACTGGGCAGGAGCAGAGCCTTTCACGATGCCCTCCGGGTGGCGGAGTCGACCAAGTCCGTGAACTACGCGCTGTGCTCTAGACGCCGCGACCGCGGCGGGGCTGATCCGTGCACGAACGGGGCCCGCTGACGGGACCGGTCGGACGGGGGCCTCGTCAACTGTGTGCACGAGGGTGTCGTCGGCCGCAGCCGTCGAGGCGACCGCCGGACGGCGCGGAGAGTCCGTGGTCGCCACCGCCACGACCGCGTGGTGGGCGGTCAGGTCGTGGATCAGATCCACCTTCCAGTGACGCCATGGGTTTCGTCAACTGTTCGAAGCGGGTTGGGGTGGTTCGAACACGTCGGGGCGGAGCATCGCGAAGAGCGCGTCGGGCGGAAGCCGGTCCGCGTTCTGTCCCGCGTTCCGGTCCGCGTCCTGCCCCGCGTTCTGTTCCGCCGTTTCATCCGGACACCCCCCCGGCGGGCCCCGGCGCGACACCCGGTTGTGTCGTCAACTCTCTCCGAGAAACCGCCACTCCGCACCATGCGATGGTTTCCAGGCGTCTGAAAGGGCGTGTGACCCGGCGCACGGGGCGGACCCCAGGGCTGCCGGATGCGCGGCCTCACCCGCCACTCCGTGCGCCGCTGGTGCGGGCGGAGCCCCGCACCGCGCTAGGGAGCCGGCTCCGAGCGAGTCCGAGCAAGCGTTCCGGCAACGTCCGCGCGTCGAGCCCGCGTCAGCCGGTACAGAACCCCGAGCCCCACCGTGACCAGCAGGAACAGCACCGTGAACCACTGGAACCACCAGTGCCCGCCCGCCGGGTCGTACACCTCGGCCCGGGGCCAGGCCAGGTTGACGGTCATGAAGAGGCCGTAGAGGAGGGCGAGGGCGTTGACGGGGATGCCCAGGCGGCCCAGGGAGAAGAGGGGCTTGCCGGTCTCGTCGGTGCCGCCGGAGGGGAGGGTGCCCTTCAGGCGCCGTACGAGGAGGGGGCCGGTGACCATCGCGTACGCCAGGTACAGCATCACGATGCAGGTGGTGCCGATGGCCAGGAACGCCTCCGGGGAGGCGAAGTTGAGGAGCAGGAGGGCGGCGGCGAGGAGGCCGACGACCAGGGCGGGGGCGGTCGGCATGCCGGTGCGCGGGTTGACCTTGGCGAGCCGCCGGGCGAAGGGGAGCTCGCCGTCGCGGGCCATGGAGAAGAGCATGCGGCAGGCCGACGTCTGGATCGCGAGCGTGGCCACGGCGACCGCCACCACCACGTCGGCGAGCAGGAAGCGGCCCAGGCCGTCGCCGAGGCTGCTGGTCAGGACGTAGCTCAGACCGTCCACGCCGAGCCTGCCGTCGGTGAGGCTGGGCGCGGCGAGCAGACCGCCGAGGACGAGGAGACCGCCGAGCAGGCCGGCGGCGCCGAGTGCCATGAGGATCGTGCGGGGCGCGGTCCGGCGCGGGTGGCGGGTCTCCTCGCTCATCTCGCCCGCGCTGTCGAAGCCGATCATCACGTACGCCGCCATGAACGAACCCACCAGCAGGGCGCCGAGGAGACCGGTGCTGCTGCCCTCGGCGGTGTGGAAGGTGATGCCGGGGGAGCGCTCGGAGTGGGTGAGGAGAAGGACGATGATCAGGATCGCGCCGATGATCTCGGCGGTCACCCCGACCCGGTTGACCACGGACAACACCCGGTTGTCGAGGACGTTCACGACCGTGGTGAGGACCAGCAGGATCACTCCCAGGACGGCCGCGTTCGCCGCGCCCGTCGCCGTGGTGGGCGCCGGGTCGCCGCCGACGAGCTGGAAGCCCGACCAGATCGCGGGCATCACCATCTGCAGCGCGAGCGCCGCCGCGGCCACCACCACGATCTGCCCGATCACCATGATCCAGCCGGCGAACCAGCCGAACGTCTGGTTGGACAGCCGTGAGGACCACTGGTAGATCGCGCCCGAGATCGGATAGCGCGCCGCCAGCTCCGCGAAGCACGCGGCCACCAGCAGCTGGCCGATCAGCACCGCAGGCCAGGTCCAGAAGAAGACCGGGCCGCCGAAGGCGTACCCGAAGGCGAAGAACTGGAAGACGGTCGTGAGGACCGAGATGAAGGAGAAACCGGCGGCGAACGAGGCGTACCTGCTCAGGCTGCGATGCAGCTCCTGGCGGTAGCCGAACTCGGTCAGGGAGCGGTCGTCGGGGGAGTGCGGCGGATCCGGTCGGACCTCGGGGGCGGTGCTCGTCATGGCGGCAACCTGCTTTCGCAACAAGCGACGCGAGCTTTCGCGCACGGACGGCGCGAGCTTTCACGCACGGACGGCGCGAATTCCTGTCGGGCGACAGAAAATAGGGGAGCCCTGTGTCGCGTGTGTCACGCGACCGTGTCCGGGGCGAGCCCGAATCCTCACGAGCCTTTCAGGGGAGGTTGGTTGGGGGCAATACACGGGACGGCGTGGTGTCGTCCGGCCGCGCGGGACGGGGTGGGGCGCCGTCGGGAGATGAGATGGGGCGCCGTTGGGAGATGAGACGGGGCGCCGTCGGGGTGCTGCCCGGATGCGGTCGGGTGGGTTCGGGTGTGTTCGGGTGAGCCGCCGACCCTATGCTGGGGCGGCCCCGGCCCGGCCCACAGCGAGGACCCCGGATGAACGACGCGTCGCCCTCCCACCGACTCCTCCCGGGCGCGCCCGACTCGCCCGTGCTCCTGCACGTACCGCACAGTTCACGGGCCATCCCGGCAGCCGTCCGGGCCGGCATCGTTCTCGACGACGCCGCGCTGGAACGGGAGTTGGACCACATCACCGACGCGCACACGGACCGGATCGCCGAGCAGGCCGCCGACCGGGCGGCCACGCGCCCCTGGAGGTTCGTCAACCAGCTGTCCCGCCTCGTGGTCGACCCCGAGCGGTTCCCCGACGAGCGGGAGGAGATGCGGGCGGTGGGGATGGGTGCCGTCTACACGAGGACGACGCACCGGGAAGTGCTCCGCCCGACCGGACCGGACGGCCTGCCACTCGGTGGCGGAGAGCCGTTCGGCGGTGGAGGATCGCTCGATGGCGGACAGCGGCTCGATGGCGGACAGCGGCTCGTCGACCGCTACTTTCATCCGTACGCCGACGCCGTGACCGACGCCGTGACCGATCGGCTGGCCGCCGCGGGCCGGGCCGTGATCGTCGACGTCCACTCGTACCCGACGGACCCGCTGCCCTACGAACTCCACGGCGACGGCCCCCGGCCACCCGTCTGCCTGGGCAGCGACCCCTTCCACACCCCGGCCCACCTGCCGGCCGCGGCCGAGGCCGCCTTCGCCGAATTCGGCGGCACCGCCGTCAACACCCCGTTCGCCGGCACCTACGTTCCGTTGAAGTACTACGGGCACGACCGCCGGGTGACCGCCCTGATGATCGAGATCCGCCGGGACGTCTACATGACGGAACCGGGCGGTCCGGCGGGGCCGGGGCTCGGGCGACTCGCGGAGGCGCTGGCCCGGTTGGTGGACGTCCTCACGACCGTCTGAACGTCCCCAACCCGTTCGCGTCGAAGGCCTCGATCGTGATCTCGGTGGTCTTGCCGTTCTCGTCGCCCTTGAAGGTGGCGCCCGAGGGGCCGGTGGCGTTCTCGCCCACGGTCTCGAAGGAGAAGGTGTCGCCGGCGTAGTGGGTCAGGCGGAAGGCCGTGGGTTTGGGACCCAGGCGCCTCGTCAGGTCGCCGTTGGCCTCGGTGATGATGAGGGGGCCGTAGTACGCGTTGGTGTAGGTGCCGGTGTAGGTGGAGTCGGCGTGGGGGTCGGAGGCGTCCTCCGGAGGCTTGGAGCAGTCGGTGGGGGAGCGGAGCTTCTGGGCCTCCTGCTCGTAGACCTGGCCGGTCAGTTCGAGCCAGTCCTCGGTGGGCTCGCCGTGCTGGGCCGTGTCGAGGAAGTCGAAGGAGACGGAGTCGGCGAGGTCGACGGGTTCGCCGTTGGTGAGGACGGCGATGTCACGCCGCCACATGGTCGGGGCGTGCCGACCCGGGTGGTCACGACGTCACCTGGGCCGGGGTGCGTGACCCGCGTGGTCACGCCGGTGTCGTCGCTCCGTCCTGTTCCGCCTCGACGCGGGCGTTCCACTCCTTCTTCGATGCCTGCCAGCCGTCCTCGTCGTGGCCCAGGCGCCAGTAGCCGGAGACCGACAAGTCCTCCCGAGGGATGGCGAGTTCGACGCGGAGCAGGCGGCGCAGCTCCTTCACGAAGCCCGCCTCGCCGTGGACGAAGGCGTGCAGTCGGCCCTCGGGGAACCGCAGCGCGCGCACCGCCTCGACGAGGGCCGCGCCGACCGGGCGGTCCCCTCGGTGCAGCCAGACGACCTCCACGTCGGAGTTGATCTTCTGCTCCTCCTCGGGGCCGGCCACCTCGACGATCGCGTGGGCCCGGGCACCGTCGGGGAGGGCCTCCAGGGAGGCGCCGATCGCGGGCAGGGCGCTCTCGTCGCCGACGAGGAGATGCCAGTCGGCCTCCGGGTTGGGCGCGTAGGCGCCGCCCGGGCCGAGGAATCGGATCAGTTCACCCGGCTGGACGCGAGTGGCCCAGGGGCCCGCGATGCCCTCGTCGCCGTGGAGCACGAAGTCGATGGTCAGCTCGCGCAGTTCGGGATCCCAGGCGCGCACGGTGTACGTCCGGGTCACCGGCCACTGGTCGCGGGGGAACTCGGCGCGGATCCGCTCCACGTCGAAGGGCTCCGGGTAGCTCACGCCCTCGGGGCCGAACAGGAGCTTCACGTAATGGTCGGTGCTGCCGCGTGGGGAGAAATCGGCGAGGCCGTCGCCGCCGAGTACGACGCGCTGCATGTGCGGGGTGAGCCGCTCTGTGCGCACGACTCGCGCGGAGTGGGGCTTCGGGGTCCTGCGTACCGGACGCTCTGCCATGACGGCCTCCAAAGTACCGAGCTAAGGCTTACCTAAGTTAGCATCTCCCCCTGCTGAACACCCCACGCTTGAGGTGTGTAAGAGGACTTCACGATGTGAATCGCGCCTCAGACCCCTCACCACCGAAGTGTCACCCCACCCACCGGCGTACGCCCCATCCGGGGGGCGTATACCTGACGCCATCCCGGGGGCGTATCCCTCACGCATCCGGAAGGCGTTCTACCTCACGCATCCGGAAGGCGTTCTACCTCACGCATCCGGATGGCGTTCTACCTCACCCCTGAAGCGTCGTGATCAGCCGCCGCAGTGATCCGCCGAGCCCCCAGCGTGCCCCGAGCGCCTCCAACGCCGCCGGGTCCCGCGGTTCGCGCGGCAGAGCCGTGTCGACGTCCGGCAAGGGTACGTCGGCCGCGACCTGGACGACCTTGGGGGCGACCGCGACATAGGGGCGCGCCTCGTCGAGCCTCCTGCGCTGCGACGGCGTCAGCTTCGCCTTCGGGTCGTCGACCGCGGCCATGATCCCGGCCAGGTCGCCGAACTGGTCCAGCAGCTTCGCGGCCGTCTTCTCACCGATGCCCGGCACGCCCGGCAGACCGTCGCTCGGGTCGCCGCGCAGCAGCGCCAGATCCGCGTACCCCCGCCCGACGACCCCATACTTCTCGCGCAGCCACGCCTCATCCGTGAGCTGCAGCGTGCCCACGCCCTTCAGCGGGTAGAGCACGCGCACCCCCCGCCCGTCGTCGACCAGCTGATACAGGTCGCGGTCGCCGGTGACGATGTCGACCGGGTCCTTCGCGTGGGCGGTGAAGGTGCCGATCACGTCGTCCGCCTCGTACCCGGCGACGCCCACGCGCGCGATGCCGAGCGCGTCCAGCACCTCCTCGATGACCGGGACCTGCGGTGCCAGGGTGTCCGGCACCTCCTCCTCGTCCGGCCCGACCGCGTGCACCTCGGCGACCCGGTGCGCCTTGTAGGAGGGGATCAGATCGACCCGCCACTGGGGCCGCCAGTCCGCGTCCATGCACGCCACGAGGTCCGTCGGCCGGTTGTCCCGGACCAGGCGGTCGATGAACTCCAGCAGCCCGCGCACGGCGTTCACCGGGGTGCCGTCCGGGGCCTTCACGGATTCCGGCACCCCGAAATAGGCGCGGAAGTACAGGGAGGCGGTGTCGAGAAGCATCAGGCGTCTGGTCACGCCCCGCATCATGCCGTACACCACCGACAGGCGGCTCCCGACCCAACCGTCCGTGCCATGCGTGCACGCGTTGCGTGAACACCCCTGGCCTGCGGTGAAGCCCCTGTGAAGCGGACCACTGTCGCGTTTCGTCCGGTCCGCCCCGGGCAGGCGCGGCCCCGGAGCAGCGCCGGTCGCGTGGAGGAGACCACCGACCGGGCGGGCCGATCCCGCCGTGCTCCACGGCAGGCCTGCGGGGCGGGGAGGCGAGCCGTTCCGTTGCGATCCAAGAGGTGCATGTGTCAGCCAGGGAGTCATCCAGGGCGTCATCCAGACTCGAAGCCGAAGGCCTGTTCAAGGTCTTCGGCAGACGACCCGACGACGCGGTGGACCGGCTGAGGGCCGGCGCCGACCGCGAGGAACTGCGCGCCGAGGGCACCACCGCCGCCGTGATCGACGCCTCCTTCACGGTCGAACCGGGCCAGATCTTCGTCGTCATGGGCCTGTCCGGGTCCGGCAAGTCCACGCTGCTGCGCATGCTCAACGGGTTGCTGGAGCCCACCGCCGGGCACGTGCGCTTCGACGGCCGGGACCTGACCGCGCTGAGCGACCGCGACCTGCGCGCGGTGCGTGCCCGGAGCATCAGCATGGTCTTCCAGCACTTCGCGCTGTTCCCGCACCGCAGCGTCCTGGAGAACGCCGCGTACGGCCTGGAGGTCCAGGGTGTGCCGCGCGCCGAACGCGAGAAGCGCGCCGTCGAGGCGCTGGGTCTGTGCGGTCTGGCCGGCTGGGAGAAGGCCTGGCCCGACGAGCTGTCCGGCGGTATGCAGCAGCGCGTCGGCCTGGCCCGCGCCCTCGCCACCGACGCCGACCTGCTGCTGATGGACGAGTCGTTCAGCGCGCTCGACCCGCTGATCCGCCGTGACATGCAGGACCAGCTGCTGGAGCTGCAGCAGACCCTGAAGAAGACCATCGTCTTCATCACGCACGACCTCAACGAGGCCATGCGCCTGGGCGACCGTATCGCCGTCATGCGTGACGGCCGCATCGTGCAGACCGGCACCGCCGAGGACATCCTGATCCGCCCCGCGGACGACTACGTGGCCTCCTTCACCCAGGACGTCGACCGCTCCCGGGTGCTCACCGCCGGGTCCGTCATGGACACCGCCGTACACGGCGACGAGGCGGACTGCGGCTGCGAGACCGCGACGCCGGACACACCGTTCACGGAACTCTGCGCGCTCAGCGCCCGCCTCTCCCACCCGGTCGCGGTGCTCGACGAGAAGGGCGCTCTCGTCGGCGTCGTACCGCGCCACCGCCTGATCGGCTTCCTCGGCGACCACCAGGGCGAGCCCACAGCATGCGACGCCCCCAGCGAGAGGCGCGAGAGGCGCGAGCAGGGCGTACGGGTGGTGAAGGCCAGTGCCTAGGATCCACATCGGCGACTGGGTCGCCCACGGCGTCGACTGGCTGCGCGACCACCTCGGCCCGGTCTTCGACCTCGTCAAGGTCGTCGTCGAGGCCATGTACGACGCCGCGAACGCGGTGCTCACCGCACCCGACCCCCTGCTCCTCGCCGGCATCCTCGCCGTGCTGGCCTTCTGGCTGCGCGGGCTGCTGCCCGGCGTCCTGGCCTTCGCGGGCCTCGCGCTGATCGACTCGATCGAGCAGTGGGAACCGGCGATGAACTCGCTCTCCCTCGTGCTCGTCTCCTGCGTGATCATCTTCGCCATCGCGGTGCCGATCGGCATCTGGGCGGCCCGCAGCCGCGCGGTCAGCGGCGCGATCCGCCCCGTGCTCGACTTCATGCAGACCATGCCCGCGATGGTCTATCTGATCCCCGGCATCTTCTTCTTCGGCGTCGGCCCGGTCCCCGGCATGGTCGCCACCATCGTCTTCGCGATGCCGCCCGCCGTACGCCTCACCGAACTGGGCATCCGGCAGGTCGACGCCGAACTCGTCGAGGCCGCCGAGGCCTTCGGCACCCATCCGCGCCGCATCCTGTGGCGGGTGCAGCTGCCGCTGGCCCTGCCCACGATCATGGCGGGCGTCAACCAGGTGATCATGCTGGCCCTGTCGATGGTGGTGATCGCGGGCATGGTCGGCGGTGGCGGCCTCGGCTCCACCGTGTACGACGGCATCAGCTCCGTCGACGTCGGCCTCGGCTTCGAGGGCGGTATCGCGGTGGTCATCCTCGCGATCTACCTCGACCGTATGACGGGCGCCCTCAACCAGCGGGTGTCCCCGCTCGGCCGCCGCGCCCTCGCCAAGGCGAACACGGCCCTCGGCGGGTTCAAGTCCCTCCACTGGAAGCCGGCCACCCCGGTCGCGATGGTCGGCGTGCTCGTCCTCGCGCTGGTCGCCGGCGGCCTGAACGTCTTCGGTAGGTCGGCCGGCAGCGAGGAGGTCACCACTGACGTCGGCCAGGGCCGCCCGATCAGCATGGGCTACATCGACTGGCCCGAGGGCGTGGCCTCCACGTACCTCTGGAAGGAGATCCTCCAGCAGCGCGGGTTCACCCCCGAGGTGAGGTCGCTGGAGGTCGGCGCCCTCTACAACGGTCAGGCCCAGGGCAGCGTCGACGTACAGACCAACTCCTGGCTGCCGGCCACGCACGCCTCGTACTGGGCCAAGTACAAGGACCGCCTGGAGGACTACGGCAGCTGGTACGACAAGACCTCGCTGGAGATCGCCGTCCCGTCCTACGTCAAGGGCGTCCACTCGCTCGCCGACCTCAAGGGCAGGGGCGACCTGTTCAAGGGGAAGATCTACGGCATCGAGCCCGGCGCGGGCGAGACCAAGCTCTACGAGGACAAGGTCCAGAACACGTACGGCCTCAAGGGCGAGTACCAGCTGGTCAAGTCCAACACCTCGGCGATGCTCGCCCAGTTGGACCGCGCCTACCAGAAGAAGGAACCGATCGCGGTCACGCTCTGGTCGCCGCACTGGGCGTACGACAGGTACGAGCTGACCAAGCTCAAGGACCCCGAGGGCGCCTTCGGCGCGGGCGACGGGATCCACACCCTCGGGCGGAAGGGCTTCGCGAAGGCGGAACCCCAGGTCGCCCGGTGGCTCAAGGACTTCGAGCTCACCGACACGCAGCTCACCTCCCTCGAAGGCGCCGTCCAGGACGCCGGCAAGGGGCACCAGGAGGAGGGTGTCAAGGTCTGGCTGAAGAAGAACCCCGGGATCGTCGACAAGCTGGCGCCGGTCGCGAAGACCCGCTACGAGCAGGGCAGGCAGGCGGGTGCCGCGCCGGTCATCGGCTACCCCGCGTGGGACGAGGGCATCGCCGTCACCCACCTCTGGGAGAACGTCCTGGAGAAGCGCGGCTACCGGCCGAAGAAGACCAAGCTCGACATCGGCCCGCTCTTCACGGGCCTGTCCACCGGGCAGGTCGACGTCGAGTTCGACGTCTGGCTGCCGGTCGCGCAGAAGCAGTACTGGGACAGGTACAAGAAGGATCTCGTCGACCTCGGCGCCTGGTACGACAAGACCTCGCTGGAGATCGCCGTCCCGTCCTACGTCAAGGGCGTGACCACGATGGACGATCTGCGGGAGCACAAGGACGAGTTCAAGGGCCGGATCGTCGGGATCGAGCCCGGCACGGGCCAGATGACCCGGTTGGAGAACACGGTCATGCCGGCCTACGGGCTGTCGGACTTCAAGCTCACCAAGGCCGGGACGAGTTCCATGCTGGCCGAGCTCGAACGCGCCTACGCGAAGAAGGAGCCGATCGCCGTCGTGCTCTGGTCGCCGCACTGGGCGTACGAGAAGTACGACCTCACCCGGCTCGCCGACCCGGAGCAGACCTGGGGCGCCGCCAACCAGATCCGTACGCTCGCCAACAAGGGCTTCCCCGAGAAGTACTCCGAGCTGAACGGTTGGCTGAGGAACTGGCACATGACCCCGCAGGAGCTGATGAGCCTGGAGCAGGCGATCCAGAAGGCCGGGCGCGGCCAGGAGGACGAGGGTGTCCAGAACTGGATCGACGCGCACCCGGGGATCGTCGACGAGATGGCCCCGGTGAAGTAGCCGGGCGCTGACGAGCCGAGCCCCGGCCGACGGTCCCGCCGTCGGCCGGGGCTCGGCCGTCGCGGCGCATACCGATCCGGGGTGCGGCGGGCTGTGGACACCGCCGAGATCGTCCAGGACCGGGGCCGTTGGCTGCCCGGGGACGGCCGAACGCCTACGATCCGGTGACGGAATGTGCCGACCCGGTCACCCCGTGCACCCGCCGTGGCGGCACTTCCCACGCCATCCGTCGGCCGCCCTCGTCACCGGATCGTGGGCGCGCGTCCCGCACCGCGCGGGTGGGCGGTGGAAGCGGAGGCGGGACACCTGCTCCACTGGCGAGAATCGTGAGCATGGACCCCTACTTCGTTTACGAGATGTGACGGGCGCATGAAACGGTTTGCCGAACATGCGTAGGGTGCAGAGAACTCATCAGGAGAAGTGCGCCCGATGAGTGCCGGGCGGGTGGGCATCCGTAACCGACCGTAAGGCGTTCGCGCCGACCCAGTGGGCGTCCGCGAGCCGAGACCGACGAGCGAAGGAGGGAGCCGGAGCGATGGGCGACCACAAAGAACAGCCCCTTCGGGTGGGCGCGGCCGTCCGGCGGCGGCGCCGGGCCCAGGAGCTCACCCTCGCCGCCGTCGCCGAGCGCAGCGGCCTGTCGGTCCCCTTCCTGAGCCAGGTGGAGAACGAACGGGCCCGCCCCAGCCGGCCCTCCCTGGAACGCATCGCCGACGCCCTCGGCACCACCGCCGTCGAACTCCTCGCCGCGGCCGACCCGGCGTGCAGCGTCGATGTCGTACGCGCCGCCGACGCGGACGGCTTCACGCCCCCCGACTCCTGCTCGCGCTCCCTGGTGCGCGGTCACCACCAGTTGCACGCCATGGAATTCACCGGCGACCACGACGAGGGCCGCGAGGTCCAGCACCGCAACGACGAGCTGATGTACGTCGTCGAAGGCGCCGTCGAGGTCGAGGCCGAGGGCCGCGCCCACCGCCTCGGACGCGGCGACACCCTGTACATGTCCGGTGGCGTACGGCACCGCTGGCGGGCCACCGAGCCGGAGACCCGGGTGATCGTGGTGGCCGTCGCGGACCACATCGAGGCCCTGGAGGACCGCCACCGCAAGGGCGGGTGATGTCGCCGTGCGCTCCGTGTCCCGCGTCGTCTCCCTCGTTCCGTCCCTGACGGAGGCCGTGGCCGTCTCGCTGCCCGGCGTGCTGGTCGGCGCCACCGACTGGTGCGCCCACCCGGGTGGTCTTGATGTCGTACGGGTCGGCGGGACCAAGAACCCCAAGACCGACGTCATCGCCCGTCTCGCCCCCGACCTCGTTATCGCCAACGAGGAGGAGAACCGCGAGCCCGACCTGACCGCCCTGCGGGAGGCGGGGATCGGGGTCCTGGTCACCGAGGTGCGGGACGTGCCGGGGGCTTTCGCGGAGCTCGACCGGGTCGTGCGCGCCTGCGGGGCGCGGTCCCGGCCGCGCTGGCTGGACGAGGCGGAGTCGGCCTGGTCCGGCCTCCCGGATCCGGCGGCGGGCCCGCTGACCCCCGGCCGTCGGACGACGGCCGTGGTGCCGATCTGGCGGCGGCCCTGGATGGTCCTCGGCCGGGACACCTTCGCCGGCGACGTGCTCGCCCGGCTCGGCGTGGACCACCTGTACGCCGGCCACGCGGAGCGCTATCCCCGGGTCCCCGTCGAGGAGCTCCGGGCTCGCGCCCCCGACGTCGTGGTGCTGCCCGACGAGCCGTACCGCTTCACCGCCGACGACGGCCCCGAGGCGTTCCCCGGGTTGCCGTGCGCGCTGCTGAGCGGGCGTCATCTCACCTGGTACGGGCCGTCGTTGGCCGAGGCGCCCCAGGTGCTGGGCGCGGCGCTGCGAGCAGCTCGCCGCTGACCAGCCCGCGTAGGGTGTGCGCGGCGGCCGTCGCCCAGGCCGTCAGCAGCAGCGCGTAGAGCGCGACGGCGAGGACGTCGAAGGCGACGAGCCCCGTGTGCCGTGCCAGCCCCTCCGCACCGGTCACGCAGGTGCCCACCGGGAAGGTGCACGCCCACCAGGCCATCGAGAACCCCATGCCGCGCCGCCGGGCGCGCACCACCATCGCGGCGGCGAGGGCGAGCCAGAGCAGCGCGAAGCCCGTCACCGGGACGCCGTAGACGACGGCGAACGCGGAGAAGGCGGGCGCGTACGGGGTCGGTACGGCGTCGGGGGCCGCGTCGGCGAGGTTGCCGGCGGCGGTGGTCGACTGCCCGAGCGGGCCCAGCACCAGGAACAGGCTCGGCGTGAGCGCGAGCGGCAACGGCCCCGCCGTGATCAACCGCCCGAACACCAGCGGCAGCACGAGCAGCGTGGCCGTCAGACTCAGTCCGAACAGCGCGAGACAGCCGAACAGCAGCGTCTGCCGAGCCTGCCCGGGCGGCAGATACGGGACGAGCAGCGGGCCGACCGCGGCGGAGACCATGGGCGCCACGAGGGGGAGCAGCAGGACCGGGGTGACCTGGGCCAACGCGATCCGATGCCGGACGACCATCAGGTACGGCACGACGACGGCGGCGACGAGGCCCACGACCGTCCCGGCGGCGAACAGCACGGTGTCCAGCGCGACGGCCGCCCGCACACCGATCCAGTCCCGGCCGACGACGAGTCCGGCGCCGCCGACGGCCAGCAGGGCCATGGAGAGGCAGCCGTAGAAGGGGGCCACGGCCGGGTCGAGGAGGTGGGCGCGGGCCTGGTCGCGGTGGTGGAACCAGTGCAGGGTGCGGGCAACGAGGAGGGCCGACAGGGCGAGCAGTGCGAGGGCCCACACCGCCGTGCAGGCCGTCCGCAGGCCCGGGACGCCCACGGGGAGCCCGGCACCGGCCGTGGCCACGATCGCGGTGCCCATGACCGGGGCGTACCAGTGGGGGCCGAGGTGGCGGAGGGTGGGGAGGGGGAGGGGGAGGGGGAGGGGGAGATGGGGGGAGAGGCCCGGGGGGACGGGATGCGTCGGGGGCATCGGCTGGGCTGGACGGCTTGCGGTGGCCATGCTTCCGAGCGTCCCGCCCGCGCGTGGGGCCCACCAGGGAGTCCTGCTGTATGGGGACATAAGCTGTGGTTATGAGTGACAGCGAGGAGCGGGGCGGCGGGCTGGCCCATCGGGTGCCGGATCTCGGCGCGCTCGAACTGCTGCTGGCCGTGGCACGGCTCGGCTCGCTCGGGCGGGCGGCGCGGGAGCTGGGGATCACCCAGCCGGCCGCGAGCAGCCGGATCCGCTCGATGGAACGGCAGCTGGGTGTCGCCCTGGTCGACCGGTCACCTCGCGGGTCCCGGCTGACGGACGCGGGGGCGCTCGTCACGGACTGGGCCCGGCGGATCGTGGAGGCGGCCGAGGCGTTCGACGTGGGCGCGCAGGCGCTGCGGGACCGCCGCGACTCCCGGCTCCGGGTCGCCGCGAGCATGACCATCGCCGAGTATCTGCTGCCCGGCTGGCTCATCGCGCTGCGCGCCGCGCGCCCGGACACGGCGGTGTCCCTCCTCGCGGGCAACTCGACGGTCGTCGCGGAACGGCTGCTCGCGGACGAGGCGGACCTGGGGTTCGTCGAGGGCCCGACCGTGCCGGCCGGGCTGGACGCGGCCGTGATAGCGCACGACCACCTGATCGTGGTGACGGCGCCGGGCCACCCATGGGCCCGCCGCCGCAAGCCTTTGGACGCGGCGGAACTGGCCTCCACGCCGCTGATCCTCCGAGAGAAGGGCTCCGGCACGCGGCAGGTCCTGGAGACGGCCCTGGGCAGTCTGGCCCGGCCTCTCATCGAGCTGTCCTCCACGACGGCGGTCAAGTCCTCCGCACTGAGCGGCGCGGGCCCGGCCGTACTGAGCGAGCTGGCCCTCGGCGAGGAACTCTCCGCCCGCCGCCTGGTCCGCGTCCCCGTGGACGGCGTACGCCTACGCCGGTCCCTACGAGCGGTCTGGCCAACGGGGCACCGCCCCACCGGCCCGGCGCGGGACCTGCTGGGACTGACGCGGGGGGCCACGACCGGCGGGTGAGGCTGTCTCTCGCCTCCGTGCGCGCGGCGGGCCCGACCCCGAGGAGGTTCGCGGCCCATTCTTCGGGGCGCGGCGCAGAGTCGGAGGGTGTCACGTAGGGAGCCGGCTGGGAGGGAGCGGCCGGCCTGGGAGGGCTTTCGGTTCCGGCGGGCCCAGACCGAGGCTCGGGGTATGGAAGGCCGGGCTCAGGCGCCGCCGTCCGGCCCCGTCCCGCTGGGCACCACGGCTGAGGCGCCATCCGGGCTGCGAGACCTCGCCGCCCCGGCCTTGCCCCCGGCTCTGAGATCTCCCGGCCCCGGCCTCGCTCCTACCGGCCCTGCCCCGGCTGTGAGGCATCCCCGGCCCGGTCCTGCTCAGGTTCGCCAGGGGCCCCGGCTCGGCAAAGGGCCCGGCTCAGGCTGTCGCCTTCGTCAGGGCGTGCATCACCCGTACGTCCTCGCCCATCTCGGGGTGCCACTGGACGCCCAGCGCCCAGGCGGGGGCGGGTAGTTCGACGGCCTCCACCGTGCCGTCGGACGCGTAGGCCGAGGGGATCAGGCCCTCGCCGAGGCGGTCCACCGCCTGGTGGTGGTAGGTGGGGACGTCGGTCTCCTCGGGGACGATCTCGGCGTAGCGCGTGCCGGGCACGGGCTTGACCGGGTGGCGGCCGAAGACGCCCACCTCGACGACGTGGTCGTCGAGGTGCTGGATCAGCGTGCCGCCGAGGGCGACGTTCAGGAGTTGCATGCCCCGGCAGATCCCGAGCAGCGGGGTGCCGGAGTCCAGGGCCGCGCGGATCAGGGCCAGCTCCCAGGCGTCGCGCGCCGGCGCGGGCGGGCCCGTGCGCGGCTCGCGGTCGGCGCCGTAGTGGGACGGGTCGACGTCCGGCCCGCCCGCGATCACCAGCCCGTCGAGCCGGGCCACGGCCGCCGCCGCGTACGCCGGGTCGTCCGGCGGCAGCATCGCGGCGAGTCCGCCTGCCGCCTGCACGAGCCGGGGGTAGCCGACCGGCAGCAGGGCCGCCTCCAGCTCCCAGACGCCCCAGCGCGCGCCGGACTCCAGATACGTACTCACACCGATCAGCGGCCTTGCCACACGTGCTCCTGACTCATGAGACCCATGAAACCCATGGAACGGTTCGATTCAGTCCCGTGCCAACTCTGCCTCGGCGGCGGCCAGCGCGGCGAATTCCTCCTCCGGCGCCTTCGCCACCAGGCGCTTACGGCTGTAGAGCCCGAAGTACGCCGCCGCGACCGCGTACACACCGAGCGCGATGAACGCCGCCGTCACATCCACCAGGAACGTCGCCACCAGCGCCGAGCACGAGAGGACGAGGGCGACCGAGGAGGTCAGCACGCCGCCCGGCGTGCGGTAGGGCCGCTCGAGCCCCGGCTCCCGGCGGCGCAGCACGATGTGCGACAGGGACATCAGCGCATAGCTGATGGTGGCGCCGAAGACGGCGATGTTCAGCATCCTGCCGCCGTCCCCGGTGGCGGCGGCCAGCGCGAAGCCGATCGTGCCCGGCACCAGCAGTCCCAGGTACGGAGCCTTTCGGCCGCTGGTGAGGGACAGGACCCGGGGGAGGTAGCCGGCCCGGGACAGCGCGAAGAGCTGGCGCGATCCCGCGTAGATCAGCGAGAAGAACGAGGCCACGAGGCCGGCCAGACCGGCGTAGTTCACGAAACGGCTGAGCGCCGTGGCCTTGCCGTCCGGCTGGAGCGCCTCCACCAGCGGGTTGCCGGCCGCCTGGATGGCGTTCGAGCCGCGCGCCCCGGCCGCCGCGAAGAAGGTGATCACCGCCAGCACCACCAGGACGCCCATCGACCAGCGGATGGCCTTCGGCAGCGTCCGGGCCGGGTCCCTGGTCTCCTCGGCGGCCAGCGGCACGCCCTCGACGCCCAGGAAGAACCACATGCCGAACGGGAACGCCGCCCAGATGCCCAGCAGCCCCATGGGCAGCCAGGAACTCGCACCGAACGCGGTCGTGTCGACCGGGATGTCGTCGAGGGCGGCCACACTGAAGTCGGGCAGCGCGCCCAGGGCGAACACGATCAGGGCGAAGACCGCGATGCCGGTGACGACGAAGCTGGCGATCAGCGCCTCACCGACACCCCAGAGATGGATGCCGATGAAGAACGCGAAGCAGAACAGGTAGACCGGCCAGCTCGACGTCAGGCCGAACAGGCCCAGCGACTCGACGTAGTCACCGATGAAGATCACGATCGCGGCGGGGGCGAGCACGTACTCGATCAGGATCGCCGTGCCGGTGAGAAAGCCGCCCCACGGGCCGAGCGCCCGGCGTGCGAAGCCGTAGCCACCGCCCGCCGTGGGCAGGATCGCGGACAGCTCGGCGAGGGCGAAGACCATACAGGCGTACATGGTGCCCATGAGCACCGTGGCGATCGCGAGACCGCCGAAGCCGCCCTCCGCCAGCCCGAGGTTCCACCCGGAGAAGTCGCCGGAGACGACGTAGGCGACGCCGAGGCCGGTCAGCAGCACCCAGCCGGCGCTGCCCCGGCGGAGCGTTCGGCGCTCCAGGTAGTCGTCCGCCGCGTCGGCGGTGTCCGTGCTCTTCAGGGACATGGCGCACTCTCCCCACTCAAAGGAATGGATCCATACCTTTGTGGGAGGGGTGGCCCAAAAGCAATACCCGTGCGTTACGCGGCCGTAAATACATGCGGTCCGTGCCTGTTCGTCAGGTCCGTCCTCACCCCAGGAAGCCGCGCAGCAGGGCCGCCGTGCCCGCGCAGTGCTCGCGCATGATCTCCCGCGCCGCCTCGGCGTCCTCCTCCAGGACGGCGTCCACCAGGGCCGTGTGCTGCTGCTGGGAGTGCTCCAGGTTGCGCACCAGCAGCGGGATGCAGTCCAGCAGGTCGTTGACCCCCGCGCGTACGGCCGCGTACTGGGCGGCGAGCGAGGGGGAGCCGGACAGCTCGGCGACGGTGAGGTGCAGCAGGGTGTCCAGGCGGCGGTACTCCGTGAGCGGCGCGTTGTGCGTGCGGGCCAGCGCCGTACGCAGCCGGTCGGCCCCTTCGCTGGTCAGACCGTGCGCCGCGCACAGTCCGGCCGCACCCACCTCCAGCACCTCGCGGAAGCGCAGGGTGTCCTCGACGTCGATGTCCTTCAGGCGCCGGCGCAGCTCGTCCTCGCCCGGGGTGTCGACGCGCGGCAGCACGAACGTGCCGCCGTAGCGCCCGCGTCGCGCCTCGATCAGGCCCTGGTCCTGCAGCACCTTCAGCACCTCGCGCAGCGTCACCCGGCTGATCCCGAGCCGCTCGGCCAGCTCGCGCTCCGCCGGCAGCCGCTCGCCGCCCGGCACCAGGCCGAGCCGGACGACCTGCAGGATCTGCTCCAGGGCCTCCTCGAAGCCATTGCCCGCCCGCACCGGCCGCAGCACGGAAGCCAGCCGGTCGTCGGCCCACGGCGCCCCCTGCTCCGGACCTGTCCGCGACATGTGACCGTTCCCCCTTCCCAACTAATGGTTACGGGTAATACCTTATGGCTCCCGGATGGCCGAAGAAGCCCTAGGAGGCTTTCCCGTGGCAGACCGCACACCCCCGCTCTCCGTCGAGGAACTGCATGCCCTCGTCGCGGGCGGTGAGATCGACACTGTCGTCCTGGCCTTCCCCGACATGCAAGGGCGCCTCCAGGGCAAGCGGTTCGCCGCGCGCTTCTTCCTCGACGAGGTGCTCGCCCACGGCACGGAGGGCTGCAACTACCTTCTCGCCGTCGACACCGAGATGAACACCGTCGACGGGTACGCGATGTCCTCCTGGGACCGGGGCTACGGCGACTTCGCCATGCACCCCGACCTGAGCACCCTGCGCCGGGTGCCCTGGAACGAGGGCACGGCCATGCTCATCGCCGACCTCGCCTGGAACGACGGCTCCCCGGTCGTCGCCGCGCCCCGCCAGATCCTGCGCCGCCAGCTGGAGCGCCTCGCCGAGCTGGGCTACACGGCCAACGTGGGCACCGAGCTGGAGTTCATCGTCTTCAAGGACACCTACGAGCAGGCCTGGGACGCCGGCTACAAGGGTCTGACCCCGGCGAACCAGTACAACATCGACTACTCGGTCCTCGGCACCGGCCGCATCGAGCCCCTCCTCAGAAGGATCCGCAACGAGATGGCGGCCGCCGGGCTGACCGTCGAGTCCGCCAAGGGCGAGTGCAACCCCGGCCAGCACGAGATCGCCTTCAAGTACGACGAGGCCCTGGTCACCTGCGACCAGCACGCGATCTACAAGACCGGCGCCAAGGAGATCGCCTCCCAGGAGGGCGTCTCGCTCACCTTCATGGCCAAGTACAACGAGCGCGAGGGCAACTCCTGCCACATCCACCTCTCGCTCGCGGACGCCGACGGCGTCAACGTCATGCCCGACGGCCACGAGATGTCCCAGGTCATGCGCCACTTCCTCGCCGGACAGCTCGCCGCGCTCCGCGACTTCTCGCTGCTCTACGCCCCCAACATCAACTCCTACAAGCGGTTCCAGCCGGGTTCCTTCGCGCCGACCGCCGTGGCCTGGGGCTACGACAACCGCACCTGCGCGCTGCGGGTCGTCGGCCACGGCCGCTCGATGCGCTTCGAGAACCGGCTCCCGGGCGGTGACGTCAACCCGCACCTCGCCGTCGCCGGGCTGGTCGCGGCCGGGCTGTACGGCATCGAGCAGAAGCTGGAACTGCCGGAGGTCTGCGCGGGCAACGCCTACGCCGCCGAGTACGCCCATGTGCCCACCACCCTCCGCGAGGCCGCCGAGCTCTGGGAGAACAGCCCCATCGCCAAGGCCGCCTTCGGCGACGAGGTGGTCGCGCACTACCTCAACATGGCCCGCGTCGAGCTGGCCGCCTTCGACGCCGCCGTGACCGACTGGGAGCTGCGCCGCTCCTTCGAACGCCTGTGAGGAACCCCTTGTCCCAGCACCACGAACTGGACATTCTCAACCCGGCGACGGAGGAGGTGATCGCCACCGTCGCGGGCACCGCCGAGCAGGACGTGGACGCGGCCGTGCGCCGGGCCGAGAAGGCACAGCGGGCCTGGGCCGCGGTCGCCCCCGCGGACCGGGCACGGCTGCTGCGCCGCTTCGCCTCCGTGGTCGACGAGCACATCGAGGAACTCGCCGGCCTCGAGGTCCGCGAGGCCGGACACACCATCGGCAACGCCCGCTGGGAGGCCGGCAACGTCCGCGACCTGCTCGACTACGCCGCCGGCGGTATCGAACGGCTCTCGGGCCGGCAGATCCCCGTGCCCGGCGGCCTGAACGTCACGATCCTCGAACCGCTCGGGGTCGTGGGCGTGATCGCGCCGTGGAACTTCCCCATGCCGATCGCCGCCTGGGGCACCGCACCCGCCCTCGCGGCGGGCAACGCCGTCGTCCTCAAACCCGCCGAGACGACCCCGCTCACCGCGCTGCGCCTCGCCGAACTCGCTCTGGAGGCAGGGCTCCCTGAGCACCTCTTCCAGGTCCTCCCCGGGCGCGGCGACATCACCGGCGAGGCCCTCGTACGGCACCCCGGCATCGCCAAGATCGTCTTCACCGGCTCCACCCGGGTCGGCAAGCGCGTCATGGAGCTCTGCGCCGACCAGGTCAAGCAGGTCACCCTCGAACTCGGCGGCAAGAGCCCCAACATCGTCTTCGCCGACGCCGACCTCAGGGCCGCCGTCGACCCCTTCTCCTTCCTCGACAACTCCGGCCAGGACTGCTGCGCCCGCACCCGCGTCCTGGTCCAGGAGTCGGTGTACGACGAGGTCCACGCCCTCCTCGCCGAGACACTGGCCGCCGTGGTCGTGGGCGACCCCGCCGACGAGAAGACCCAGATGGGCCCGCTGATCTCCCGTCAGCAACTGGACCGCGTAAGGGCGTTGGTGCCCGACGACGCGCCCGCGCTGCGCGGCAGCGCCCCCGAGGGGCCCGGCTTCTGGTTCCCGCCGACCGTGCTCACCGGGGAGCGGCCGGACTCCGCCGCAGCCTGCGAGGAGATCTTCGGCCCGGTGGCCGTCCTGCTGCCCTTCACCGACGAGGCGGACGCGATCCGGCTCGCCAACGACACCCCGTACGGCCTCTCCGGCTCCATCTGGACCCGGGACGTCGGCCGCGCCCTGCGGGTCTCCCAGGGCGTCCGCGCGGGCAACCTGTCCGTCAACTCCCACTCCAGCGTCCGCTACTGGACCCCCTTCGGCGGCTACAAGCAGTCCGGCATCGGCCGTGAACTCGGCCCGGACGCGCTCGCCGCCTTCACCGAAACCAAGAACGTCTTCATCAGCACGGAAGGCCCCGCACAGTGACCTCAACGCCCCCGGACAACATCTGCCGCCGCCTCGTCGGCCGGACCGCCGTCATCACCGGTGCCGGCAGCGGCATCGGCCTGGCCGCCGCGCGCCGGCTCGCCGCCGAGGGCGCGCACGTCGTCTGCGGCGACGTCGACGAGGCGCGCGGCAAGGCGGCCGCCGAGGAGGTCGACGGGATCTTCGTGAAGGTCGACGTCACCGACGCCGAGCAGGTCGAGGCGCTCTTCAAGACCGCGTACGACACCTACGGCAGCGTCGACATCGCCTTCAACAACGCGGGCATCTCGCCGCCCGACGACGACTCCATCCTGGAGACCGGCCTGGAGGCGTGGAAGCGGGTCCAGGAGGTCAACCTCACTTCCGTGTACCTGTGCTGCAAGGCCGCGATCCCCTACATGCGGCGCCAGGGCAAGGGCTCGATCATCAACACCGCGTCGTTCGTGGCCCGCATGGGCGCGGCGACCTCCCAGATCTCGTACACGGCCTCCAAGGGCGGTGTGCTCGCCATGTCCCGTGAACTGGGCGTGCAGTTCGCGCGGGAGGGCATCCGTGTGAACGCGCTCTGCCCGGGGCCGGTCAACACCCCGCTGCTGCAGGAACTGTTCGCCAAGGACCCGGAGCGGGCCGCGCGCCGCCTCGTGCACATCCCCGTGGGACGGTTCGCGGAGGCCACCGAGATCGCGGCCGCCGTCGCGTTCCTCGCCAGCGACGACTCGTCCTTCGTGAACGCCACCGACTTCCTGGTCGACGGTGGCATTTCGGGCGCCTACGTCACCCCGCTCTAGGTGTACTCGGCCGTCACGTTGGTGACACGTAGCCGTCGGTAGTTGATCATGGAGGGACCTCC
The DNA here is from genome assembly GCF_053592095.1 of Streptomyces sp. NPDC002787. Lineage (NCBI taxonomy): Bacteria > Bacillati > Actinomycetota > Actinomycetes > Kitasatosporales > Streptomycetaceae > Streptomyces > Streptomyces sp. NPDC002787. The sequence goes on from NZ_JBSFVC010000016.1 coordinate 249,333, forward strand.
GGGCGTAGTGGAGATAGCCGTCTTCACTCACCTC